>DASXGF010000255.1:0-2046 GCA_036489275.1 Myxococcaceae bacterium
CCCGCCGACCGCCCCCCATCCAGCGCCGGACCTCCGCCTCGAGCGCTCGCGACGACGCGGCAACCTGCTCCAGCGCCTCGACGAGGTGGCCTGGCACTTCCCCGGGGTTGAGCAGCCCGAAGGTGAGTAGAAGATCCGAGAGGCGGCGGTGACGCTCGACCTGCCGCTGGAGCGTCCGCACCGGCTTCTCGCCCGGCTCGAGGCTCCGCTCGACCTCGCGATCCATCGCATCGACTGCGAGCTCGACGCACGGAGCGCAGATCCCTCCCTCGCCGCGCGAGAAAAGGCTGCCGACCTCTTCCTGCTTCCTTCCGCAGAAGGAGCAACGTCTGCTGTCGTGTCGTCCGGTCATGCGACGGCCATCCATCGAGTTGGCTTGCAGGCCCCAACGGCCCGTGACACACACCGCCACTCTCGCATGCTCCGCATCCGGATCGGCCGCCGCTGGACCCGCGAGCGCGGCACCGCCCCGCACGATTCGGTGTCTCTGGAGCTGGACGGGGTCGCCCTGGTCGACGGAGCCGAGGACGAGCCGCTCCTCCCGCTCATCGAGTCGATCCTCGGCTGCACCGGGGCCCTCGCTCGCGGCACGCCCATGGCCGACGTCTCCTTGGCGGAGTCCGGACTCGTGCTCTGCCTCGAGAACACCGAGGACGGCTGCGCCTTGCGCATCGCGTCGCTCGCCCGCCCCGCGCGCCTCGTCCGGCGCGTGCGGCTCGACTGGTCCGAGTGGTGCGAGGCCGTCCTCCGCATGGGCGAGCAGTTCATCGGCGACCTCGACCAGTCCTCCGTTCCTCCGGCCAGCCGCCGCGCGATCCGCGATCGCCTCCGCGCGCTCCGGCATCCTTCCCGCATGCCACCGAGGCGTCCGGTGGGCCCACTCGGCCTCCGTCTCGGCGCGGCCGGGCGGGCGCTGGTGTTGCAGCTGAACGACGGGTCCGGCCTGCTCGAGCGCGCGCCGCGGGGAAACTCCGCGGCCCTCGGCTCGCTCCTCGGCTCCGGGCGGATCTGGATCTCCGGCGCCCCGGACGGCTGGCACCTCGACGGACCCGCGCTCCTCCACGTGCTCGAGCTGGTCCGCTGCGGCGAGGAGGTCCAGCGCGCGCTCGGGACCGGCGTCGAGGCGGTGGAGATCCAGCTCCCCGACGGGCTCTCCCGCGTGTCCCTCCAGGCTCCGGGCTGGTCCGTGGGACGGCAGACCCTTCCCTGGACCGCCGAGGAGGTCGCCCGGGCGCTGCTCTCGCTCGGAGCCTCGGCTGCGCGCGCCGTGCGCTGGGCGGTGCCCACCCAGCGGCGGAACCCGCATCTCGAGGAGCTGGTCGCCAGGTCCGAGGCCGGTCTCGCCCTGCTTCGCCCGGTGACGCCCGAGCGCCGCGAGGAGCCTCCGGTCCGCCGACGCCGGGCTCCACGGGCCACCCGCTCGGTCCGGCCGCTCCGCCGCGAGGGAAGCATGCGCCGCCTGCGCTTCCTTCCGGTGGCGCTCGCCCCGGGGCTCGCCGGGCCGGGTCCAGCGGCCCTCGTGTCGACCGACTCGAGCGTCGTCCTCCTCTCCGACCGCGGGATGGACGTCCTCGGCTGGGACGGAAAGCTCCGGCTGCACCGGCCGACCGTGCGCGGTGGCGCCGCAGCTCCGGACGGCCGCGCGGTGGCCGCGACACGCACCCGGATCTACGGCTACGGGCCGCAAGACGCGAACCCGCGCTGGTTCCAGCCTCACGATGGCGCGGCGCTGGACCCGGTCGCCATCTCCGCCGAGCAGCTGATCCTCTTCGGGGTCGAGCGGCGCGGGGTGCGGGCGGTCGACGCGCTCACCGGACGCGAGCGCTGGTCCTTCCTCCCCGCGCGGACGCGGAGACTCCACCTTGCTCTCGCCGGGGTCACCGTCCTCGCCGCGTCCGAGTCGGGCGTGCTCACCGGGCTCGACCTTCATGATGGAACCGTGCGCTTCCGCGTCGCCGCGCCCCTGCCCTTCACCGGTCCGGCGCAGGCGTGGGGACCGGTGGTGCTCGTCCCCCTCGGCCGCGAGGACCGGTCCGCCCTGCTGGC
>DASXGF010000273.1:0-16666 GCA_036489275.1 Myxococcaceae bacterium
GCCATCGGCCCGGAGGACGACCTCCTCCGCGACCTCGCACTGGACAGCCTCGGCCTCACGGTGCTCGCGGTGGGGCTGGAGAACCGGTTCCGGGTGAAGCTGAGCGAGGAGGACGCGGCCGGCGTGCAGACGGTGGGGGACCTGGCGCGACACGTCGCCGCCAGGACCGAGGAGGCGCGATGAGGCCCGCCCGCCTCCAGGGAGCGCCACGGCCCCGCCCGCGCCACGCGTCGCTGAACGAGGCCCTGGAGCGCGCCGCGGTGTCCGGCCGGCGGGGGCTCACCTTCGTCGCCGCGGACGAGAGCGAGACCGCGCTCGGCTGGGACGAGATCCGGACCCGCGCGGCGCAGGTGGCGGGGGCGCTGGCCGAGCTCGGGGTTCGCCCCGGCGAGCGGGTGGCCCTGGTGCTCCCCACCGGGCCGGACTTCATGGACGCGTTCTTCGGGACGCTCCTCGCCGGCGCGGTGCCGGTGCCGCTCTATCCACCGGTACGCCTCGGGAGGCTCCCCGAGTACCACGCCTCCACCGCCCGCATGCTCCAGCTCTCGGGCGCGGTGGCGCTCCTCTCCGACGGGCGGGTGGGCCGGCTGCTCGGCGAGGCGGTGCGACGGGCCGGCCCGCGCCTGGGCATGCGGAACGTGGCCGGCCTGCGCGAGTCGGAGGCAAGGCCGGTCGCTCGTTCCGCGGATCCGGGTGCGCTCGCCCTGGTCCAGTTCTCCTCGGGGAGCACGGTGGACCCCAAGCCGGTCGCCCTCTCGCACCAGGCGGTGCTGGCGCAGACCGACGCGCTGCGGGCGCTGATGCCGGACGACACGCCCGACGATCCGCAGCTCGGCGTGAGCTGGCTGCCGCTGTACCACGACATGGGCCTCATCGGCTGTCTGCTCAGCGCGATGACCTATCCCGGGCCGCTGGTGCTGCTCGGTCCGGAGGTGTTCCTCGGGCGCCCGGCGCTCTGGCTCCGCGCCCTCTCCCGCCACCGCGGCACCATGTCGGTGGCCCCGAGCTTCGCCTTCGCCGTGTGCGCGCGCCGGGTGAAGGACGAGGAGATGGAGGGCGCGGACCTCTCGCGCTGGCGGCTGGCGATGAACGGGGCGGAGCAGGTCTCGGTGGAGGCGGCGCGGCGCTTCTCCGACCGATTCTCGCGGTGGGGCTTCCGGCCCGCGGCGCTCATCCCGGTGTACGGGCTCGCCGAGGCCGCGCTGGCGGTGACCTTCTCTCCGCCGCGGGCCCCGCTGCGGACGGTCCACGTGGACGCGGTGGAGCTCGCCCGAACCGGACGCGTCCGCCCGGGCGCGCGGGCGCTGGCCAGCGTCGGCATCCCCGTCCCGGGGGTCTCGGTGGAGGTTCGCGACGACGCGGGCGAGGTCATCTCCGAGGGCGTGGTGGGGCGGATCTACGCCCGGGGGCCCTCGGTGATGGACGAGTACCTCGGCCAGCCGGAGGCCACGCGGGCGGTGCTCGACGGCGGATGGCTCGACACCGGAGATCGAGGCTTCGTCCAGGACGGCGAGCTCGTGGTCTGCGGCCGGGCGAAGGACGTGGTGGTGCTGCGGGGCGCGAACCACGCGCCGCAGGAGTTCGAGGACGCCCTCGAGGGGCTCGCCGGCGTGCGCACCGGATGCGCGGTGGCCCTCGGCTTCGTTCCTCCGGGCGGCGACGGCGAGGAGCTCCTCCTCCTGGTGGAGACCACGGCCGACGCCGGTCCGGGCCTGGTGGACCGCATCCGGGCTGCGGTCGCCGAGCGCAGCGGCGTGCGGCCACACACCGTGCAGCTGCTCGCCCCGGGCACCCTGCCCCGGACCTCGAGCGGGAAGCTCCGCCGCACCGAGGCCCTCCGCCGCTGGACGACCCGGACGCTCCATCCGCCGGCGCGGGTGAGCGCGGTGCGGCTCTTCGGCGAGATGCTCCGCTCGGCACTGGCGCTCGCGCGGGCACGCCCCCGCCCGCATCCGGAGCCGGAGACGTGAGCCCCGCCGCCGCCGACGTCGCGGTGGTGGGGGGCGGACCGGCGGGCTTGGCGGTGGCGGCGATGGCCGCGCGACGGGGACTGGCGGTCACCCTCCTCGAGCGGTCGCCGCTTCCCCACGACAAGGCCTGCGGCGAGGGCGTGATGCGACCCGGCCTCGGGGTCCTGGAGCGGCTCGGCGTCCTGGAGCAGCTTCCGCCGGGCGACTCGGCGGCGATCCGCGGCGTGCGCTACGTGCAGGAGGACGGGAGCACGCTGGAGGGCGCGCTTCCGGGCAGAGGTGGCCTCGGGATCCGTCGCACCGCGCTCTCCCGTGCGCTCCTCGACGCGGCCCGGGCTTCGGGAGTGGACGTCCGCGACCGCACCAGCCTCAGGGCGCACCGGCGGACGCCGGAGGCGATCGTGCTGGAGACCGAGGCGGGCGAGCTCTCCGCCCGGGTGCTGGTGGCGGCGGACGGGCTCCACTCGCCGCTGCGGCGCGCCGAGGGGCTGGAAGCCCCCGCGCCGGGCTTCCGGAGGTTCGGGCTCCGGCAGCACTTCGTTGCCGCTCCCTGGACGGACCGGGTCGAGGTCCATCTCTCCCGCGACGCCGAGGCCTACGTGACGCCCTGCGGGCCGTCGCGGGTCGGCGTGGCGTTCCTCTGGTCCGACGGGCGCCTCGAGGAACGGGCGACCATCGCCTCGCTGCTCGCGCGCTTTCCTCTGCTCGCCGGGCGACTCTCCGTGGCCGAGCCGGACTCGGAGCCGCGCGGCGCCGGGCCCTTCCTCCAGCGGGCACGGCGCTGGGTGGCCCCGCGGTTCGCCCTGCTCGGCGACGCCGGCGGCTACGTCGACGCCATCACCGGAGAGGGACTGTCGGTGGGCCTGGTCTGCGCCGAGGCGCTTGCCGCCTGCCTCCCCGACGCCGTCCGGCGCGAGGGCGACGTGCGGCTCTTCGCTCCCTACGTGCAGACCGCCCGGCGGGAGTTCCGGAAGTACGCCTGGACCGCCCGGGCCGTCCTCGGGCTGGCCCGCCGGCCTCGCCTCCGCCGCGGCGTGGTCGGGACGCTCGCCCGGCGCCCCGCCGCGTTCGAGTGGCTGCTGGCGCGGACCGTGGGGTGAGCGCCGGCGAGCGCCCTCAGCCGACGTACTCCTCGATCGGTCGCACCTCGGACTCGCCCTCGAAGCCGGGCCAGTGCTTCCGGTGCAGCTCCATGAACTCGGTCGCGACCTTGACCACGTCTGCCCGGGTTCCCTGGAGGACCGCCCAGCCACCGATGACCTCCTTGGTCTCGGTGAAGGGGCCATCGATCACGGTGATCTCGCCCTTGGACAGCCGCACGCGCAGACCGTCCTTGCTCGGCAAGAGACCCCCGGTGTCGACGAGGGACCCGTTCTTCAGCGCCTTCTCGATGAACGCGCCCATCGCCTCGTTCAGAGCGGCTGGGGGCGTGGATGCACGGTAGGACTCGGAGCAGCGAATGAACGTCAGGTACTTCATGGAGCCTCCTGAAACAGGTTCGATGGAGCGACGAACGACGCCCCCGCAGATCGACATGGCGTGGGACTTTCGGCGAAGACGTTTCGAATTCAACCGGTTAGGCCGGAGACGCTGGCCGGCCGATCCGGTACAGGACGTGCCTCTTCAGAGGACTGCCCTCGGGGATCCGCGGATGCCCGAAGTCGTCCCGGAGGTCGTAACCCATGCCGAGCTTGTCCATCACCCGCCGCGAACGGACGTTCGCCGCAACGGTGAAGGCGACGATCTCCTCCAGCCTCGGAGCCTCGAGCGCCCAGCCGAACCGCAGCGCCTCGCGCGCTCCCTCCGTCGCGTAACCCCGGCTCCAGAACCCGGCCGCGAGCCGCCAGCCGATCTCCACGCACGGCGTGAAGTGGGCCTCGAACCGCGGACGGGCGAGCCCCACCCAGCCGACGAACGGTGCCACCCCCGGGACCTCGACCGCCCACCACCCGAACCCGTGCTCCTCCCAGTGCTGCCGGAAGCGCGCCAGCTGCGCCGCCGACTCCTCGAGGCTCATCGGTGCCGGGAAGTGCTCCATGACACGGCGGTCCGCGTTGAGCGCGGCGAGCGGCGCGAGGTCCTCGCCGCGAAAGCCCCGGAGGAGGAGCCGCTCCGTCCGCCGCTCGGGGACCGCCCTCATGCGAACCCGGGCGGATGCTGGTCGGCCATCCCGAGCGCCCGCTCCAGCGCGAGCCCGGCGGTGCAGATCGTCCCCTCGTCCCAGAGATGGCCGATGAGGGACACGCTGGTGGGCATCTTCCGGGGCGGCGACACCGGCGGGTGCTGCTGCCCGGGCGGGGGGAGCCAGTCGCTGCGGATGCGGTCGATCTCCACGAAGCCCACGGGAAGGACGAGGCAGGGCTGACCGGTCGAGTTGGTGCACGCCGGCTCGTCGAGGAGTGCGCTCGCCGGTGCCCCGTCCACCAGCGACGGAGCCAAGACGAGATCTACCTTCGCCAGCTGCTCGGCCCACACCCCGGCGGCGATGCGGCGCAGGCGGTCCGCCTGGACGTAGTCCACCGCCGAGACGAAGCGAGCCTGGCGGAAGAGGTTGGGCCAGGCGTCCCGCACCTGCATCCGGAGCTGGGCGTCCTCACCGCCGAGGGTGAGCCGCTCGAAGGACGCCGCCGACTCGGCGACGAAGAGGGTGGCGAGCGCCGGCCAGGGCAGCGCCGGAAAGGTGAGGTCCACCCGGTGCGCCCCGGCCTTCTCCAGGGCCTGCATGGCCGCGGCCACCTGGGCCTTGCCCTCTCCCTTCTCCACCCACGCCGGGACGAAGCCCACCTTCATCCCCTTCACGCCGCGGGTGGCGTCGAACTCGAGCCGGCTCGGCTGGGAGGAGAGGTCCTTTCCGTCCGGGCCGGAGATCGCGGCCATCACCAGCGCCGTGTCCTCGACGGAGCGGGTCATCGCGCTCAGCTTGTCGTGGCTCCAGGAGAGGGTCATCGCGCCGGTGCGGGGCACGCGCCCGAAGGTGGGCCGCAGGCCGGTGAGCCCGCAGCGGGTGCAGGGGCCGACGGTGCTGCCGAAGGTCTCGCTGCCGATGGCGAAGGGGACGAGCCCGGCCGACACCGCCGCGGCCGATCCGGCGCTCGAGCCTCCCGAGCCCTCCTCCAAGAACCAGGGGTTGCTGGTGCGGCCGCCGAACCAGACGTCGTTGAGAGCGAGCGCTCCGAGGGAGAGCTTCGCCACCAGCACGGCCCCGGCCGCCCGGAGCCGGGCGACGACCGTCGCGTCCTCCTTGGGGACGCGGTTGCGGAACGGCTCGGCGCCCCAGGTGGTGCGGATGCCCGCGGTGTCGAGGAGGTCCTTCACCCCGAAGGGGATGCCGTGCAGCGGGCCGCGGTACTTCCCCCGGGCAATCTCCCGGTCCGCCGCCTCGGCCTCGGCGAGCGCCTGCTCGCGGACGAGGGTGATGGTGCAGTTCAGCTGGGGCTGGTAGCGCTCGAGCCGTGCGAGGGCGAGCTCGGTGAGCTGCACCGACGAGACCTGGCGCGACTGCATCCACCGGGCGAGGACGTGGACCGGGGCGAAGGCCAGCTCCCCGTTGCCGGACGGCTTCCGCGGCGTCCAGCTCGAGCGGACGATCCGGTTCCGCTTCGGCATCCGCCCGGTGCCCTTCAGTGCCGGGTTCCACACCATCCCAGGCGCCTCGTCGCCGAGGGGGAAGTCGCGGCGGGAGAAGAAGGGGCCGACGTTGAGCTCCCACGACTCGGCGGCCATCGAGCGCTGCGCGGGCGTCAGCGTCACCCGCTCCAGCTTCTCCGCGTGGGCGAAGTCCTCGGGGGTCACGGTCGGCGCGCCGCCGGCGGACGCCGCCGGTCCAGCCGCCGATCCGGCCGGAGGAGGCGGCGCTCCCGCATCGGGAGCCGCCCGCGCCTCGCCGGATTTCGCCGCCGCCACCCCCGCGAGCGCCAGCGCGCCCTCCGCGAGAAACCGCCGCCGCGACTTCCGTTCCGCCATGGTGCCTCCCTCCAGCGTGTCAGGCCCGGCAGCTCAGAACAGACCGACGCTGAATTGAATCGCAAAGATGGGCTCGTTCAGCCGGTCGTCCGGTGCCAGGTTGAAGCCCACGTCCAGCGCCAGCGGGCCCACCGGCGTGACGTAGCGGACGCCCGCGCCGGCCACCGGCCGGAGGTCGAACGGCTTCCAGGTGGCCGCCGAGTACCAGAGGTTGCCGGCCTCGAAGAACAGCCCGAGCTCGAAGTCGCCCACCAGCGCGAACCGCAGCTCGGCCTTGATGAGCTCGAAGAGGGTTCCCCCTTCCGAGGGAATCTGGCCGCCGTTGCGGAGCGCCAGGGCCCGGCTGGTGCAGCCGCCCGTCCAGGCCAGCGCGTCGCAGTCCGCGCGCTCGCGGGCGTACTCGCCCCTCACGTCCTGGGGAATGACCGCGTCGTCACGGAAGCCCCGCAGCGTGGTCGCCCCGCCGAGGAAGAAGCGCTTGGGGGTGATGATGAGGCTGTCCGGCTCCAGGGCCCAGATCTTCCCCCCGCGCACCGAGATGGCCATCGTCACCCGCGGGGCGACCGGCACGTAGCCGGTGATTCCACCGGCGGCCTTGAAGGTGAAGATCCGCGCCGGGACGGCGTTCTCGCCGTTCACGTCCGTGGTCTCGGCCTTGATGTCCTTGGTCACCTCGCCGGTCGCGGCGATCAGCACGCCCGAGTGCGGATTCACCGGCTCGTCCCGGAAGTCGAAGGCGAGCGTGGACCCGAGGGTCTGCATGAAGAAGTTGCCGGTGGGGAACCGGAGCCGCTCGGCGTCGGTGCGGTTGGGCTGCAGCAGGTCGCCGACGCCGGGTTGCGCCCGGACCACCTCGTTCTCGAGGAGGTAGTTCCCGGTGAGCTGCAGCCACCGGGTGATTGCCCAGTCCACGCCGAGCAGGGCGGCGACGCGCCCGAAGAAGTAGGTGGGCCGGTGCACCCGCTCGGCGGTCACGGTGAGCCGGGCGCCGACCCGCGCCGGGAGGAACTGGTAGATGCGCGGCTGCGAGAGGCCGGCGTTGATGTTGAAGTCCAGGCCGTTCAGGCCCTGGAGGTTCGACCCGTCGACGTAGTCCTGGAGCGGCAGCGCGCTCGCCCCCACGTAGTTGAGCTTGCCCCGCAGGTTGAAGTTGATGCCCTGCCCGAAGACGTTGGGGTACACGAGGTCGCCGATGATCCGCGGGCCGTCCTCGAGCGAGTAGCCGAAGCCGATGCTCCCCGACAGGCGGGGAAGCTCGCGGAGCTCGACCACGACGTCCTTCACCGGCTCGGGCGTGTCCGGGGAGATGAGGCGGACCGAGGCGGTCCGGAAGAGCCCCAGGAGGAGCAGCTCGCGCTGGCTCTCGAAGAGCGCCTCCGGGTCCAGCGGGGCTCCGGGGGCCATCTTCAAGTTTGCCCGGACCAGCGCCTCGTCGGTGCGCTGGAGCCCCCGCACCACCACCTGCCCCACCCGCACCGCCGGCCCGGAGTCCACCACGAGCACCGGCTCGGCGGCGGTGCGGTCGGCGGAGAAGTTCGGCTGCGCCGTCACCTGGGCGAAGAGGTAGCTCCCCCGGCCCAGGCGCCGCTGCGTGGCGGTCACCGCCTCCTCCAGCCGCGATTTGCTGAAGGGCTGGCCGACGGCGAGCATCGGCAGATCCGGCGGAGTGAACCCCGCCGGGAGGCCCTCGAAGCGCACCGCGCGCACGAAGGTGCGGACCCCCTCCGCGATGTGGAACCGGACGTCGAGCGTCCCGGTCGGCACGTCCTCGGTCGCGCCGACCAGCGACACCGTCGCGTCCGTCCACCCCAGCTCCCGGTAGGCGCGCTGCATGGCGTCCGCGGCGTCGCGCCATGCCTCCTCGACGAAGACCTCGGTCGGCGATGGGTCGGGAGTGTCCGGGCGCCCCTCGGGCGGGCCGCGCCCGGAGAGGTGGAGCGGGTCCGACTCCAGCCGCTGGTCCGAGGGCTCGGGGCGGCGATCGCGCACCACGCGGTCGAGTAGCGTGCGGAGCTCCGACTCGGAGAGCCCGGCGCGCCCCTCGAACTCGATGTTCCGCACCCGGACCTGCCGCCCCTCGGCGACGTGGAACACCACGACGGCGCGGCTTCCGTCGGCGTTCACCACCTCCCGCGGCTCGACCCGGACGTCGCGGAACCCCCGGTAGCGGTAGAAGGCCTCCAGCCGCCGTGCCTCGCGCTCCAGCACCGAGCGGTCCAGGGTCTCGGCGGGATCGATGGCCAGCGCCGAGCGGAGCCAGGCCGACGGAAAGCGGCGGTTCCCCTCGAAGCGAAGGGTGAAGGCCGGGCCGGCCTCCACCGGGACGGTGACCACCGCCGCCGTCCCGTCGAGCGTCACCCGAGGCGCGCCCACCCGCGCCCGCGCATGCCCGGTCTCGCGGTAGAGCGAGCGGAGCGCCTCGGCCCCGGGGTCGAGCCGGGTGCGGTCGAGGATGTCCCCCACCTTCAGGCCGAAGGCCGAGGCGAGCTTGCCGGTGGGCAGCCCGGGCTGACCGTCGAAGCGCAGCGCGCTCACCCGGGTGGGCTCACCCTCGCGAACCGCCAGCTTGACCACCACCGCTTCGCCGGAGGGCTGCGCGGTGGCGTCGATCTCGGCCCGGTTCCAGCCACGCCGCGCGTAGGCTGCGAGGAGGCCGGCCTTGGCCTCGTCGAGCTTCTCCGGCCAGAACTCGGCGCCGCTCTGCAGCCGCGTCGCGGCCAGCACCTCGTCCCTTCCCAGGTGCCTCGCTCCGGTCACGTCGATCCGCGCGATACGCACCACCGGGGCGAGCTCGAAGGTCACCACCAGGCCGTCCGGACCCTCCTCGCCCCGGGCCACCACGTCGGAGAAGCGACCGGTGGAGAAGAGCCGCTCGATGCTCCGTCGCACCGCGCGGCCCGAGAGCGGCTGCCCGGGGCTGACCGCCACCAGGTCCTGGAGGTCGCCCGGCACCGGGCCACCGCCGCGCATCTGCAACTTCACCGCGGCGACGATGGGGCCCTCGGACGGCGCCGCCGGCGCCTGCGCCGCTCGGGCGGAGGCCGCGGCCACCAGCAGCGCGAGCGTCAGGGCTACTCGACGTTCCAACGGAGCTTGAGATCGATCCCCAGGTTTCCGATCGGAACGTCGTTGTACACGTTGTCCCACTGGATCTGGGCGGAGACGCGATCGTCGAACCGGTACTCGGCGAGGGCGCGGGTCCCCTTCCCCGACACCGGCTGGGAGAGGCCGAGCTTAAGCTGGTCGGTGAGGAACTTCGACTCCAATTGCACCGTCGGCTCCACCAGCCCGTTGGCGTCGTTGTAGAGCGTGGAGACGTGGAAGCTGAGGTCGCGGATGACCGAGTTGCGCGGGAGGAACTTCTGCACCTGCCGGTCCAGGCCTGAGGCCTGGTAGAGCGCCTCGGCGGCGATGCCCGCCCCGGTGGTGGTGGTGTTGCTGTTGGCCCGGTCCCGGGAGGTCACCCCCAGGGTGAGGAGCGAGATGATGTCGCCCTCGGGGAGGCTGGGCTCGCTGGAGAGCAAGACCTGAGGCTGCGTCGTCTTGCCGAAGGCGTGCAGCCGGATGAGGTACTCGCGCACCTGTGACTCGGCGCGGACGTCGAAGACGCCCTCCAGGCTCCGGCGGTCCTTGAAGTCCACCGCCCCCTGGGTGAGGGTGAAGGTCGTCCCGCGGAAGAAGGCCTGGCTCCCCTGCCCCGCCTCCATCGCCCCGATGAGGCCAGGGTGCAGGTTGCTGCCGGTCAGCCGCAAGTCGCCGACGATGCGCGCCCGGGCGAGGTTGTTCTCCACCGCGGCGTCCTTCAGGTGCAGCGCGACGTCGAGCTGCAGCCACTCGCTGGGCGCCTCGCCGGGGACGCCGGGGCGGTTGGCCCGGGCGAGCAGCGTGTCGAAGCCGAACGGCCGCCGGTACCGCAACCGCAGCACGTCGAGGTCACCGGCGAGGAAGAACGCCCCCGGGCGCCCGGTGAGGGTCAGCTCGCCGGTGGCGGCGAAGGGCGCGTCCTCCACCACCCGGACCGAGACCTGGTCGAGCTGAAGTTGCACCTCCAGCTGCTCGGGCTTGAAGCGGCGCCAGCGGACGTCACCGCGGCTGCTGAGCTGGCCGTCGTTGGCCTGTCCCGCGAGGTCGCTCCAGAGGATGCGGGACTCGCTGAAGTCGAGCCTGCCCTTCAGCCCGCGCAGCTCGAGCGGCTGACCGCGGACGCGGAAGCCGGCGTCGACCAGGGTGGCGGTGCCGACGATCTGCGGATCCGCCGGCTCGCCGCGGGCGTTGCCCAGGAGCTCCAGTCGCCCGGTGGCGCGATCCAGACCCTGGACGAAGGACTCGAGGAGCCGGAGGTCGACCGAGCCGGACACCGCGACCTCCATCGCGTTCTCCTCCAGGAAGCCCGAGGCGCTGAGCTCGGTCTCGGGCCCCTTCAGCCGGAGGCCGTCGCTGCTCACCCGTCCGCCCCGGAAGCGCAGGTCCCACGGGCCGTCGCTCTCGGCGCGGAACTCGCCCCGCTGCAGCTTGAGGCTGTCGAGGTGGAGGAGCCCACGAGAGGTCTCGGGCTCGGAGAGCGACCCGCTCGCGGTGAGCACGCCGGTGGCCGACCCGTTGAGGCCCTGCGCGGCCGCGGTGTCGGGGAGCAGCGCGCGGATGTCCGCCAGGGCGAGCTTGAGGGTCGCGTCGTAGGGGTACGGCTTCCGGAGCCGCGCCGTCATCTGGAGGTCGGTGTCGGACACCGGCCGCCCCTTGATCTCCAGCTGCTCCCCCACCACGTGGGCCTCGAGCGCCATCGCGCCGAGCGCCCGGCCGGAGAGGTAGATCTGGGGCCCGCCGAGGGTCATCGCCACGTCGGGCACCTCGTCGTTCCCGCCGAGGGTGCCGGCGAGGGTGAGCGTTCCCCGTGCCCGGAGACGCTTCGCCAGCTCCGGGCCCATCAGCTCCTCGAGCTGCAGGCCATCCACGCGGAACTTGCCCGAGAGTGGGCCGGTCAGGTCCCAGCGCCCGTCCGCCTTCGAGGCCCCGAGCGGTCCCTTGAGGACCAGCGAGTCCAGGGCGATGGCGCTGTTGTGGTCGAGGCGGGCGTGGAGCGCGCCGTCGCCGAGGCGCCGTCCAGAGAGGCTCACCGAGGCGAGGTCCAGGTCGAACCGTCCCTCCATCGTCTCCGCCGGACCTTCGAGGGTGACCGCGCCGCGGGCGCCGCCCACCAGGATCTTGCGGAGCGTCTGGATGGCGGGCGACACCGGCGTTAGGAGGTCCACCAGGTCCTCCACTCGCCCGTTGGGCACGTTCGCCGCGACGTGGACGTCGGGCGAGTTGCCGCGGAAGTCGAGCGCCGCGCGGCCCTGGTAGGCGGTGCGTCCCCTCATCCCGGTGGCGTCGGGGAAGGAGAGGACGCCGTCGCGCACGGTGAGGGTCGAGGAGAGGTTGCCCAGGGCGAAGCCGCGAAAGCTCGAATCTTGAAGGGCAAGCTCGCCGTCGAGGAAGACGAAGCCGGGAGGAATCCGGATCGAGACCCGCGCCGCGCCCACGCCGCCCAGAGGGATGTCGGCGAGCTTGCCCACGTCCTCGAGCACCAGCGGCTCGGCGGTGGTCTCGACGGTGATAGGTCCCCGGCCGCCGTAGGGGATGACCACGTTCGCCAGCGCGCGGGACGCGGCGACCTTCACCTTTCCGTTGAGCAGCTCCACCCGGTCGGGGTGGATGCCGAGGTCCACCGCCACCTCGCCGGAGGGAATGGCGAGGAGCGGTGGACCCGCAATCTTCTGCCCCACCGGGTGGCTCCAGGTGACGAAGCGCGCGACCTTGAGGTCGGCCTGACCCTGGAGCTCGGGCCCCGGAGAGAGCTTGCCCGCGAGGTTCACCGGCCCGGTGGCGAGCAGGTCGACCCAGGCCCAGCCCATCCCCACGCGATCGAAGACCTGGAAGAGGCTCACCTGGTCCAGCTCCGCCTTCAGCTTGAGCGGCAGGCCGGGCACGAGTCGCAGCTCGCCGCTGGCCTTGAGCGCGCCCTGTCCCACCGGCACGCTCAGCTCGCCGATGGTGACGTCCTGCCCGGCCAGCGCCGCGCGCAGCGAGAAGTCTCCGGGGCGGAGCGCGCCGAGGGTGACGCCCTTGCCCAGCAGCTCGCCGGTGACTCTCAGGTCCGGCACCCGCCCGGACACGGTGGCCTGGGCCCAGAGATGTCCGGACGACTCGCCCAGCGGCATCACCCGGGAGAGCATCTTCACCGGGAGGAAGAGCTGCGCGTCCAGGGCCAGCGACGGACGGCAGAGGTCGTCCACCCGGCCGGCGAAGGACAGCTGCGCGTCGTCGACGGACAGCTCCCCCCGGCTCACCTCGAGCTCGCGGCCTCCGGGAGCGAGGGCGCCTTCCACTGCCAGGCCCGCGACGGCCAGCGGCGGCCGCCCGTTGGCCAGGTCGAGCAGGCCCTGCGACGTGCGCAGGGTGAACTCGGCGTCGCGGCGGCGGGTGCGCCAGCTCAGCTCCACTCCCGCCACCTCGACCCTGCGTCCGGCGGGGAGCGCCACGCGCACCTCGGCGCCGCGCACCTCGAGCGTGTCCACCTCCACGTGCTCCAGGGCGCGAAGCGGGCAGACCTCGCTCTTCGGCGTGGCCGGCTGAGGACGGGACAGGTCGAGCCAGATCCGCGGCCGGATGACCCGCACCCGGTCCAGCTCCAGCCGGCCCGAGAGCGGCTGGACGCCGGCGACGGTCACCTCCAGCTCGTCGGCGCTGAAGATGGGGCGCGCGCTGTCCGGCGCGGCGGCGGACAGCCCGTAGATGCGAATGCTCCGGCTCGCGGGGTCCACCTCGCAGCGGCCGAGGCCGACGTCGGCCCCGAGCAGCCCGGGGAGCTGCCGCCGCGCCAGGGTGCAGGCCCGGTCCCAGGCGAAGCGCGAGCGCCCCACGAGGAGGACGGTCAGCCCGCCGGCGACCAGCGCGAGCAGGAGACCCACGGCCAGGAGCCGGCGCCGCCGGCGCGTGCCGGTCCAGCGCACGGGGTCAGCTCTTCAGGCTCTCGAGGTAGCGGTCCACCTCGGAGAGGTCCACGTTGCCGGCCGGGGCGGGAGCCGGCGCCCCGTTCGATGCGGGCGCATCGGCGGCGCCGAGCGCGAGGTTCCGCGAGATCTCCTCGATGCGCGGAGCGTCCACGGTCGTCTCCCCGGCGAGGTACGCCTCGAACAGGGCGTTGTCGCAGAGGGTGTTGATGATGCGGGGCGAGCCTCCGGAGAGGTGGTGCAGCACGTCGATCGCCGCTGGGGTGAAGGGGGTCCTGGTGCTGCCGGCGGTGTGGAGGCGGTGCTCGACGTAGGAGCGGGTGCTGTCCGGGTTGAGCGGCTCGAGCCGGTAGCGCATCGCCACCCGCTGGGCGAGCGGCGGATCGAGACGCAGGTTCTTCTCGATCTCCGGCAGGCCGAAGAAGACGAAGGAGATGAGCTTCCGCTCTGGCACCTCGAGGTTGAGCAGCCCCCGGAACTCCTCCATCAGCTCGCGGGTCTCGAGCATCTGGGCCTCGTCGATGAGCACCACCGCCTTGCGGCCCTGCTCGTGGATCTGCACCAGCCGCTGGTAGAGCTGGCTCAAGAGCGCCAGCTTCTCCTGAGCCGGATTCTCCACCCCGAGCTGCAGCGCGATGCGCCGCAGGAGCCAGGAAGCGGTGACCCCGGAATGGATGATGACGAAGAGCGCGGCCTCGTACTCCTCCTCCGGGAGCGCGTCGAGCAGGCGGCGGGCGAGCGTGGTCTTCCCCGCGCCGATGTCACCCACCAGCACCGAGAGTCCGCGCATGCGGGAGACGGCGTGGCTGAGACGGACCAGCGCCTGCTGGTGCTGGGGAGACTCGAAGTAGAAGCGGCTGACCGGTGCGTTGGAGAAGGGCTCCTCGGTCAGCCCGAAGTGTTCCAGGTAGCTCATCGTCGGGGGGCTTCTCTACAAGTACCCCACCTTGCGCGTCTTCGCAGTCGGCGCAGGGTCGGGCGGGGACGGTCGGGTGGGTGCCGGCCGACCGGCGGCGGCGCCCGGCGCGGGGCGCGCAGGGCCGTCCTCCTCGGGTCTTACCGTTGCCGACAAGCTGCGCACCCGGTCCGCGACGTCGCGGTATCCGGGCTCGGCCTTCTGCACGGCCAGGTACTGCCCCAGGGCCTTGCCGGGGGCGCCGGCGGCCTCGTGGGCCAGGCCGAGCTCGAAGCGGAGGCTCACCTCGCGCGGGCCGGCGTGCGGGGTCGCGAGCGCGTCACGGAAGGCGGCCACCGCCCGCTGGTGCTCGCCGCGCATTCCCTGCAGCAGGCCCACCATCGTGAGGCAGTCCAGCTCCTTCGGCTGGCCCTCGCATCCCTGGCGCGCGACCTCGAAGACCTGCACGGCGTCGTCGAGCAGGCCCATCTCCTTGTAGGCGATGCCGAGGTCGTAGTGGGTGTCGACGTCGCTGCGCTGCACGACGCGCTCGAGGCCCTTCTTGAACTCGCTGAAGACCTCCTCCACCGAGTACTGGAAGTCGCCCGTGGCCGCTGGCGGCTCCTCCGGGGGAGAGCCGAGCTCTTGAAGCTCGTCGGCCAGCTCCTCGGCGAGGTTGTAGGAGCCGGTGCTCACCGGGATGGGGTCCACGCCGGGCGGCGCGGCGCGCGGGCCGGGGGGCGGGGTGAGCCGTGCTGGCTGGGCCGCCTTCGCGGCCTCCACCGAGGCGAGCCGCTCGCGCAGCGCGGCGGTGCGCGGCAGGCCGGGCCGAACCAGCTCCACCGTCTCCAGCACCTCGCGCGCCTCGTCGACCATCCCCTGGTCGAGGAAGAAGCTCGCCTCGTTCAGCTCCTCGGTGACGGGTCCGCTCTCCTCCGGTGCGCTCTTCTGAGTCGGGCGGGCAACGGCCGCCGGAGGCGGAGCGCGCGTGGGCGGGGGCGGCGCCGGCTGCGGAGGGGGCGGCACCAGCACCTGCGCGGGCGCGGCCCGGGTGTAGGCGCCGTTGGTGCCGCCGGGCGCCATCCGCCCGGTCGGAGCGAGGGCGGGAGGAGGCGGAGGCGGCGCGGGCGCGCGGGTGACCGCGCCGTTGGCGCCCGGCGGGACCGGGCGGGCCGCGGGAGCAGGAGGAGACGGCGGCGCGGCCACTGGCTCGGGCTGCGGCCGGCGGTACGCGGCCTGGGTCCACGCGGTGCGGGCCGGGGACACGGCGGCGGGAGGCGGCGCGGGCGGGGCCGCGCGGGCGGCAGGAGGCGGGCTCCGGGCCGGAGGGGGTGGCGGCGGGGGCGTGAGCTCCACCTCCTGCTCCGGAGCCAGCTCCACCGCGCTCTCCACGCCCGGGTCGTACGGGCCGAGCGCGTCGTTCATCTGGGTGCGCTCGGCGCCCTCGTCCTCGTAGGGCATCGCGTCGCCGTAGCCCTCCGCCCCCGGCGACGGCGCGCCGGAGCCACGGCGGCCGGGCAGCGGCTCGTCGCTGCCCAGCGGCTCCGGCTCCTCGTCCACCAGCATCGCCTCGTCGTCCTCGGCGAGCAGCTCGTCCTCCGAGCCGGGCCCGGCGTTCCTCAGCGCCAGGTCGTCCGACGAGGCGTCGAGCCCGTCGTCGGCGAGGAGCACGTCCTCGTCACCCTCGGCAGACAGGAGCGCCGGGTCCGCTCCGCCGCGCACCGACTCGGGCCGGAGCACCGAGAGGAAGGCCGGCATCTCTGGGTGGCCGGGGGCCTCGGAGAGGAGGGTGTCGAGATAAGGCTGAGCGCGCTTCCGCTCCAGGCCGCGCGTGCAGAGCCGCAAAACGTTGAGCAGCTGCTCGGTGGCCTGCGCCGCCTGACCCGCCGAGCGGTAGATGACGTACGCCTTCTCGTGCGCGTCGAGGTTCTCCGGGTCGACGGCGAAGATGCGCCGCAGGTGCTCCAGCGCCTTGTCGTGCAGCCCGTACTTCACGTACACGTCCGTCTCGGCGAGCAGCTTCTGGATCTGCTCCCGGCTCAGCGTGACCGGCGCGGGCGGAGGCGTCGGGCGCGGAGGTGGGGCCGCAGCCTGAACCTGGGCGATGGCCTGGGACACCGAGGTGCGTGCCGGGCGGGGCGCAGCCGCCGGTGGCGGCGCGGCGGCTGCCGGCTGACGCTGGCTCGCCTTCCACGCCAGGAGATCCGCGTCCGATGGATCGAGTCGCTCGATCTTCCCCCACGCGTCGCGGGCCTCGGCGTGCTGGTTGCGCTCGGCGTGGAGCTTCGCCAGCTCCTTGTAGACGCTCAGCGTCTTGCTGGTGTGGTTGAGGGCGGTGAAGGCCTGGGCGAGCAGGACGAGCGTGGGGATGTCGCGCGGGTCCGCCTTGAAGCAGAGCTGGAGCTTGGCCAGGGCGCGCTTGTGGTCGCCGCGGGCGAGGTAGTCGTGCGCGAGGCTGCGGGCGAGCTGCACGTTGTCCGGCTCGAGCGCGGCGATGCGCTCCAGCACCCGGAGCCGCTCGTCCGGGCGATTGTTGCGCTCCAGCCAGGCCGCCGCGTGCTTGAACTCCGAGAGCGCCTCGCCACCCATCTGCTCACGGGCGTAGAGCTCGGCGAGCTTGAGGCGGCTGGAGACGTTCTCCGGGTCCAGGTCCACCATCTTCTTCAGGGTGGCGAAGGTGGCCCGGGTGTCCCCCTTCCGCTCGTGGTGGGCGACCACCACCTGGAAGAAGGCCATGGCCTCGGTCATCAGCCCGAGGTGCTGGTGCAGCTCGGCCAGCTTGACGTTGACCTCGACCAGTTCGGGGTTGAGCTTGAGGACCTGCTTGTAGAGCGCGACGGCCTTCAGGA
>DASXGF010000295.1:0-2751 GCA_036489275.1 Myxococcaceae bacterium
GTCCGAGGTTCATCGGAGCCTCTCTCGCAGAAAGGGGGTGAGGCGCTCGGCGACCAGCGCCCGCGCCCGCGTCAGATCCACGTCCGAGGCCGAGCGCACGCCCTCGGCCAGCTCGGAGACGATGCCCGAGGCGATGCGGCCGGCGTCGTAGGCCACCCGGTACGGCACCCGGGAGAAGGTCACCAGCGCGTAGCGGGACACGAACTCGCCGGGGAGCTCGGCCAGGAGCCGCTTCTCGATGGCCTTCTCGAGGAGAAAGCGCGGATCGGCGGTGCTGGCGCGCATCTCGACGAAGTTCTCCACCGCCATGTCGGCGATGGCGTCGGCATTGGGCTTCCGCAGCGCCTCGAACCGGGAGAACACCTCGCCCCGGGGCGCGCCCGCCGCCTCCAGGGCGTCCAGCACCACGCAGTCCTCGAAGCCGCAGTTCATGCCCTGGCCGAAGAACGGGACGATCGCGTGGGCCGCGTCGCCCAGCAGCAACGCCGTGTCCCCAGCGTGCCAGGCCGAACATTTCACGGTGACCATCGACCCGGTGGGATTTCCACCGAATTGCGCCTCGAGGTCCGCGAGCATCGGCTCGACGTCGGCGAAGTGCTCCCGGAAGAAGGCCCGCACGGCCCCGGGAGCATCGAGGGTGGCGAAGCTCGGCGACGCCTCGAAGGCGAGGAAGAGCGTGCAGGTGAAGCTCCCGTCCTCGTTGGGCAGGGCGATGAGCATGAAGTCCCCGCGCGGCCAGATGTGCAGGGCGTTCCGCTCGAGGCGCCAGCGTCCCTCGGGTGTGGCGGGAAGGGTGAGCTCCTTGTAGCCGTGGTCGAGCGGCGTCTCCCGGGACACCGCGCCCCGCGCCTCGACCACCGACCGCCGCACCGCCGAGCCTGCCCCATCGGTGCCGTACACCACGGCGCTCTCGATGCGCTCGGTGTCCCCACCGTCGACCTCCACCGTGAGCGCCCGCCGCTCCACATCCAGGCCCACCACCCGGCGCTGGAAGGAGAGGCGCACCCGTCCGGTCTCCTCGGCCGCGTCGAGGAGCATCCGGTTGAGCAGCCCGCGCGAGATGCTGTGGATGCACTGGCTGTCGTCCTTCCCGTACGCCTGGAAGGCGAGGCTGCCGTCGCGGGCGTGGATCATCCGCCCGGGCATGGGGATGGCGTGCGCGAGGGCCTCCTCCTCCAGACCCACCTGGGCGAGCGCGTGGAGCCCGCGCACGCTGATCGCCAGGTTGATGCTGCGACCGGCGGAGATCTGCGTCCTCCTCATATCTGGGCGGCGCTCGAACACCTCCACCGCCCTGCCGCGCCGGGCGAGGAAGACCGCCAGGAGCGAGCCGACCAGGCCCGCGCCGGCGAGGACCGTCCGGTCACTTCCCCTGGACATGGCTCCGGAGAATCTCGGCGAAGCGCACCACGTCGGCGAAGCGCGTGTAGAAGGGCGCCGGTGCTGCGCGGACGATGTCCGGCTCCCGGTAGTCGCAGACCACGCCCGCCTTCGCGAGCCGGTACACCAGCCCGCGTGCGTCGCGGATGCGCAGCGACAGCTGCGCCCCGCGCTGGAGAGGGTCGGCCGGGGTGATGACCTGCACCCCGGGCATCTCACGGACGAGCTGATCCATCAGTCCGGTGAGCCGCTCCGACTTTCGACGCAGCGCCGTCATCCCCACCGCGTCGAAGAGGTCCATCGAGGCCCGGAGCGCGGCCAGCGAGAGGATGGGTGGATTGGAGAGCTGCCATCCCTCGGCGCCGGGCATGCCCTGGAACCGTGGCCCCATCTCGAACCGGGTCGCCTCGTCGTGGCCCCACCAGCCCTCGAAGCGAGGGAGCCCGCGTCCTTCCCGGTGGCGCTCGTGGACGAACGCCCCTCCGAGCGTGCCCGGTCCGCCGTTCAGGTACTTGTACGAGCACCACACCGCGAAGTCCGGTCCGTCCTCGTGGAGATGGAAGACGAGGTTTCCGGCACCGTGGGCGAGGTCGAAGCCGACGGTGGCGCCCACGCCGTGCCCGGCACGGGTGACGGCCGCCACGTCGAAGGCCTGCCCGGTGAGGTAGTTCACGTTGCCGATGAGCACCAGCGCGAGGCGCTCTCCCTGCCGGGCGATGGCCTCGAGCAGATCCTCGGGACGGAGCAAGTCCTCACCCGGCCGCGGCGCGAGGGGGACCAGCGCCTCGGCGGGGTCGAACCCGTGGAACCGCGCCTGGCTGGCGAAGGCGTACCGGTCCGAGGGGAAGGCGCTCTCCTCGTAGAGGATGCGGTGGCGTCCCGCGGTCGGCCGGTAGAACGACACCATCAGGAGGTGGAGGTTGACGGTGAGCGTGTTCATCACCACCACCTCGTCCGGCTGCGCGCCGACGAGCCGCGCGGTGGGGGCGGTGAGGAAGTGGTGGTAGGGGAGCCACGGGGAATCGCCCTGCACGTGGCCCTCGACGCCACGGCCGGCCCAATCGTCCAGCACCTCCTGCACGCGATTCTTGACGGTTCGGGGCTGGAGCCCGAGCGAGTTTCCGGTCAGGTACACCACCGGCTCGCCGTCCAGTCCGCGGGGGAAGAGGAAGGAGTCGCGGAGCGGCCCGAGCGCATCGCGCGCATCGAGGTCCGTCGCGAGCGCCCGCCCCTCCTCGATGCTCAGCATGGCCGGCCCAGCCAGCGGAGCGCGTTCTCCCCCAGCAAGCGCGCGCGCGCCGGGGTCAGCTCGGGAATCGAGCGGATGAGGGCTCCGGGCTGCGTCTCCCCGAGCGGGAAGGGGTAGTCACT
>DASXGF010000299.1:0-5084 GCA_036489275.1 Myxococcaceae bacterium
ATTCAAAGCGGCTCCGTGACCGTGCCGTGCGCCCGGGGTGAAGGAGGCGTCCTGTCGGCCGCCGAGCATCCCGGAAAAAAAGGGTGCGGAGTCTTATCTGGCGCCTGGGTGAAGTCAAGGTAACCTGGCGTGTCCATGGCGGATCCGGAAAAGACGACCCGTCAGGAGGCGACCCGGTTCGACCGGGAATTCCTGCGTTCGGCGCTGGCGCTCGCCGCCAAGCCGGACATCGACCATTTCCTCTTCATCTGCGACACGCCGATCGCCCCGGACGACCTCCGCCGGAAGCAGGCCAGGAAGAAGCTCGTCTACGCGGTGACCGCCGAGCCGATCGCCGCCGAGCTCCAGGCCAAGAAGCAGCGCGCGCTGGTCATCCCCGCGTACGACTACAGCCGCGTGGAACGGGTGAAGGTGGCGCTCGTCTCCGCGCTCGCTCAGGGGGCGTTCAAGGAAGGCGACCTCGTGCTGTGCATGACCGGCCGGGTGGGTCACCCGCCGGACACGCTCATGCAGATGCGCATCGGCGGCTCGCTCGATGACCGGGTCGCCATCGAGGGAATCAAGCTCGGCGAGGAGTTCAACAGCCAGGTGGTGGATGCCCTCATCCAGCTCGCCCTCCAGATCGGCCAGGAGGGGTACGAGGGGCACCCGGTCGGGACCATCATCACCATCGGCGACCACAACGCCGTCCTGGAGAAGAGCCGGCAGATCACCATCAACCCCTTCCAGGGCCTAGGCGAGAGCGAGCGCAACGTGCTCGATCCGCGGATCCGCGAGGCGATCAAGAACTTCTCGGTGCTCGACGGCGCGTTCGTCATCCGCGAGGACGGAGTGGTGCTCTCCGCCGGCCGCTACCTGTCCGCCGGCGACGAGGACGCCAAGGTTCCGCTCGGCCTCGGCGCGCGCCACGCCGCGGCGGCGAACATCACCGCGGCGACGCAGTGCCTGGCGCTGGTGGTGAGCCAGACCTCGGGAGCCGTGCGCCTGTTCAAGGACGGCGGCATCCTCCTCGAGCTGCACCAGAGCGCCCGGCGCACCTAGGCCTCGCGGTCCTCGCGCCACACCTCCGCCAGGGCATGGGCGCGCTCGATCTCGTCCCGGGCGGCATCCACCGCCACCAGCCGCCGGATGCGGTCGGCGCGGGAGCGCTGCGCCTCGGCGGCGAGCGCGGTTCCTGCGCTCAGGCGGGCCGCGGCGAGATCCCGCTCGGAGCGGAGACGATCCACCTGCCCGGCCACGCCGCGCGCGGCCTCCTCGAGCTGGGCGACGTCGGTCTCGGTGCGCGCGAGCTCCTCGCGGAGCCCTTCCGCGCGGCGGTCCTCCCGCTGTGCGTCGGCGTCGAGCACCTCTGCGGTCCCCCCGTCCCCACCGGCCCGCGCCCGGTCCGCCCGGTCTCGCAGCGCGCGGGCCACCTGCTCCATCCCGGACAGCTCGCGCCCGAAGCGCGACCGCGCGGTGAGGAGCGTCGCCGCCGCGCGCCGGAGCTCGGCCGCCTCGCCGGCCAGGTCCGAGACCAGGTCATCGTACGCCGCGATCGGGTCCGGCGCCGGAGCCGGACGCCGGCGGAACCACCGGAAGCCCATCCCGCCGGAGCCTACGCTGCCTCGGGAGTGGCGACGGGGCGAAACGTTCCAGCCGTGACGGCGCACCCATCCGTGACGCCCCGTCGGGGAAGAACCTTCCGCCGGTGCGACAGCACAGTTGTCACCAGTTTCTGGCAGGCCGGTGAATCCGAACGCCCGCCTCGGACGTCTAACGGGTGAGGAGGTCGGTGACATGGCGATCGCATTGACGCCATCGCAGCTGAAGGCCATCTGCCCGGACGCGCCGGCCAGCGCCGTCCTCAGCCTCAACTCGATCCTGGCTCGTACCGGAGGAATCACCCATCTCAGGGCGGCGATGCTGGTGGCCCAGCTCGCCGCGAGCTCCAGCTCCTTCCGCCGCCTCGAGGAGGAGGACGGGCCGCACCGTCCGTCCGCCCCATTCTTCGGGAGGTCGTGGGTCCAGCTGAGCGGGCGGCGGAGCTACCGCGAGGCGGGGGCCGCGCTCGACCTCGACCTGGTCCGGCATCCCGAGCTGGCCGCCGCCAGCAACACCGAGGTTTCCGCCTGGTTCTGGGAGGCGCATCGCCTCAACGGCTTCGCCGACGTCGGTGACGTGGACGGTTGCACCCGCGCCATCGCGGCCGCGGCCAGCTCCGAGCGACTGGAGCTGACCCGCGCGATCTACGAGCGGGCCTGCCGCGTGCTCGGCGGCTGCCACGAGCTCGCGGCCTGAGCACCGACCTCAGCGCGCCGGCCGGCAGAGCAGCCTGAGTCGGCGCAGCGCCTCGGTGGTCCGCGGACCCGGGTGGGCGTGCCGGACGAGGTGCGCCGCCACCGGCACCTCCCGCTGGGCGAGGAGGTGCTCGAGCAGGACCACCGCCTCGGCGGCCCGCTCCTCGAACGGCGCGAGCGAGGCCGCCTCGGCGATGGCCTCCAGCGCATCGACGGTCCAGACGTCGTCCTCGGAGACGGGGGTACCCGACGGGTCGGGGAAGAGCGTGTCGAAACGCGCGAGGTCCACCGGCGGCCGGGTCGGCTCCTCTCCCGCGGCGATCTGCGCCAGCGCGTCCAGGTGGGGCCGGAGCTGCTCGAGCTCGACCCCCTGCACCCGCTCTGGCTCGGGGAGCAGCGTCGGGGGCCGGAAGTCGAAGTCGATCGGCAGGCCGGCGAGGCTCGCGTCGTCGAGGTGGAGCCAGCCCGCGTCTCTCCCCGCGGCACGCTGCCGGGCCACCCAGCCCTTGAGCCAGGGGTTCTCGTCGCCGAGGCAGACCACCCGCAGGGACACCGCCAGCCCGTGGAGCGGGGCCCAGGCGGCCTCGATCCGCGGGGCGTCGACCGCGTCCTCACCGTCGGTCACCACCACCAGGAGCGCCGAGGCCAGCGACGGGTCTCGCCGCGCCTCTCGAAGCCACTGCGCCGCGCCGGCCAGCGCCGCGCTCAGCTCGGTCATCCCGCTGCACGGGCCGCCCTCGACCAGCCGGCCGATCCAGGCCCGGGCCATCTCGGCCGTCTCGATGCGCTCGAAGCGCAGGGAGCGGTCGCCGAAGAAGCACACGTCCACCGGATCCACCGGGGCGCCCTGGAGCGCCTGGCGCCGGAGCGCGTCCATCTCGGCCAGCAACAGACCGTCGCGGAGCCGCGCCCGCGTCCCGCGCATCGAGCCGGAGGCGTCCGCCAGGTAGACCCGCGCCCGGACCCTGCGCGCCGGCCGCGGCGCGGTGCCCCCGACCAGCCGGCGGACACGCTGCGCGCCCGAGGCGAGGTCGTGCACCAGCCGGCGGGGATCCTCCACCACGAAGTCGCGCACGTCCGCCACGTTCGCGGTCACCGCCAGCTCCAGGCGACGGTCGGGGGCGATGTGCCGGGCGTCGGCCACGTCGACCCGCTGGGCGGCGAGCGGAGCATCGTCCCAGGCCACCAGGCGCGCCGCGGCCCGTCCGACGTCGAGCAGCCGCCGTCCCATCTCGTTCCCGAGGAGCAGGTCCACCAGCCGGTCCTCGCCGGCGCTCGCCGCGGGCACAGGCGCACGGTTCACCGGCCCCGACGGCCCGAGCTCGAGGTGGAACGTCTCCAGAGCGCGCCGGAGCGCGAGCGCGACCTCGGTCCTGCCGGCCTCCACGGCCCGGAGCCACTGGATGCGCAGAGCCGCGTACGCTGCTGCGGGGTGGGTGCGTGCCCGGTCCAGCACCCACCGGGCCTGTCCGGCCCACCCCCTCGCCGGCGGGACGGGAGCATCCCAGGAGCGATCGCGCGCCGCTCGCAGGCGAAGCTCGGTCGCATCCTCCTCCAGCGCTCCGGCTTCCAGCAGGGCGTGGGCGCGCTGCACGTCGAGCCGGCGCCGCTCGGGGTCGGCCAGCTGGGACAGCCCTCGTTCGAGGAGCACCGCCGCCACCGCGGTCCGCGGACGGGCCCACTGTCGAGGCGCCGGTCCAGCCGGCGGAAGGACGGGCCACTCGGGGCTCACCTCCCCCGGAGTCTCGAGCAGGTCGGCGGTCCGGGCCACTCGCTCGGCCCGGAGGAAGGCACGCTCCAGCCGCCCCCGCTCTCCGGCCGCCCACCGTCCGTCGGGCGTCCGCAGGCTCCAGGCGAGGCGGGCCTCGAGGGCGCCGAGGGCGTCGTCGGCACGCGCACCGAAGCGGCGCGACAGCTCCGCATGCCCCCCTTGCCGATGGGAGAGCCGGAGGAGCAACTTCAGATCTGCGGCGGTGTGCACCCCGGCGCGGGTGAGGCGGGCGTCGAGGACCTCCAGCACCTCCAGCGAGGGCGCCGGCCGGGAGCCGAACCGCCTTCGCCTCGGCCCGTCCGCGCGCAGCCTCTCGAAGCGCGCCCGGAGGCGCTCGAGCCGTTCCGCGCGCATCGGTCAGCCCCGGCGGCCTGGTGCGCGGCTCACTGGCGGGCCGCCAGGAGTGCGCGACTGAAGATTCCGAAGCCGTCGGCGAGCGCGGCGAGCTCCGCGCGCAGGTCCTGCGCCCGGCGCGCCCCCGGGCCGGACCCGGCCGACTGCAGCTCCGCGTCGAGCTTGGCGAACTCGCTCTCCTTGAGCACCAGCGCGGGGAAGCGGCTGGCCACGAGCGAGGCCAGCCTTCGTTCCGTCTCCGGCCCGCCGGACAGCGCGCCGTGGGGGGCCAGCGCGGCATGGAGCGCGTCGTACCAGCGGCGGAGGTAGGTGACCCGCGCGGCCACCTCCTCCAGCGCATCCACGCCCTCCGGATCCTCGCCGAGGCGGCGGAGCACGCGGATAGCGTCGCTGTCCGCGCCATCCAGGCCCGAGCGGTAGCGCCGGTAGGCCTCGCCGGAGAGCGCGTCGGCGACCTCGACCCCCGGCACCGAGACCGCGGTCCGGGGACGCGCCCGCGCCGCCCCGGCCAGCGCCGCCCTCACCTCGTCGGAGAGGAGCTCCGAGGCCTCCAGCCGCTCGAGCGCCGGCAGCAGCGGCTCGTCCGCCCCCAGCGCCGCGACGTGACCGAGCGCCAGGGCGCGGGCCACCGGCGTGAGGTCGAGCCCGGGGCGCAGCCGGTGGATACGCTCGGCCGCGCGGTC
>DASXGF010000338.1:0-4593 GCA_036489275.1 Myxococcaceae bacterium
AGAGCGTGCTCCGCGACGTGTGCCGCGTATTCGGCCTGCCCTTCTCTGAAGGCGACCGCATCGCCAAGCTGGTCCCTGAAGTCCTCAACATCACCTTGAAGCAGGCCATCTACGGCGACCCGGACAAGGAGATCGCCGGCGAGCCGCGCCTCAAGGAGATGATCGAGACCCCGGTCGTCCTGGGCTCGGCGGACGGCGTCGGCGAGATCACCTCGAAGGACGTGCTGGAGATCTCCCTCGCGCTCGAGGGACTCAATCGTCAGGCGGGCCTGCACGCCGCCGGCGTGGTGATCGCCGACAAGCCCTTGTGGGAGTTCGTGCCGGTCTATTCGCCGGGCGACAACGTGCTGGTCACCCAGTTCGCCAAGGACGAGGTCGAGGCCGCGGGCCTGGTGAAGTTCGACTTCCTCGGCCTCACCACCCTCACCGTCATCCAGAACGCGCTCGACCTCGTCAATCGCGGCCGTCCGCCCGAGCAGCGCATCCAGGCGCACCAGATTCCGCTCGACGACCCGGCGACCTACGACCTCATCTCCCGCGGCGACACCGCCGGGGTGTTCCAGATGGAGTCCAGCGGCTTCACCGAGATGGTGATGAAGCTCAAGCCATCGGGCTTCGAGGACGTCATCGCGGCCGGCGCGCTCTACCGCCCCGGCCCCCTGGACTCGGGGATGGTGGACGTCTTCATCAACCGCAAGCACGGCCGGGACCGGGTGGCCTTCCCCCACCCCGCGCTCGAGCCCGTCCTCAAGGACACCTACGGGGTCATCGTCTACCAGGAGCAGGTGATGCAGATCAGCCAGGTGCTGGGCGGATACTCGCTCGGCCGCGCCGATCTGCTCCGCCGCGCCATGGGGAAGAAGAAGGCCGAGGTGATGGCCGCCGAGCGCGAGGGCTTCCTCGAGGGCTGCCAGAAGACTGGCGTGGACCCGAAGGTCGCCGGCGAGATCTTCGACCTCATGGAGAAGTTCGCCGAGTACGGCTTCAACAAGAGCCACTCGGCCGCCTACGGCCTCATCACCATCCAGACCGCGTGGCTCAAGGCGCACTACCCGGTCGAGTTCATGGCCGCGCTCCTCACCAGCGAGAAGGACAACACCGACAAGGTGGTGGCCCACATCGCCGAGGCGCGAGGCACCGGCTACGAGGTGCTCCCGCCCGACGTGAACGTCTCCGACCTGGCCTTCGGGGCGGTGGACGGGAAGATTCGCTTCGGGCTCGGCGCCATCAAGGGCGTCGGGGAGAGCGCCATCGAGGCCATCCTCGAGGCACGGGCCGCCGGGCCGTTCCGCGACCTGTTCGATTTCTCCGAGCGGGTGGACAGCCGCCGGGTGAACCGGAAGGTCATCGAGGCCCTGGTGAAGGCCGGAGCGTTCGACTTCGAGGGTCGTCCACGGCGGCAGCTCTTCGAGTCCATCGAGAGGGCGCTGGAGCGTGGCGCCTCGGCGCAGCGCGACCGCGCGGTGGGACAGTCCTCGCTCTTCGGGCTCCTGGAGGACGCGGGGAAGCCCGGTCCGGCCGCCTCGGTGGTCCGTCCCGAGTACTCGCCGCTCGAGGAGTGGCCGGAGAAGGAGCGACTGGCGATGGAGAAGGAGGCGATCGGCTTCTACGTCTCCGGCCATCCGCTCCACCAGTACGCGAAGGAGCTGCAGCGCTACGCCCGTCCGGCGGCGTCGGTGCAGCGCGCCCGCCGCGACGACGTGGTGACCGTCGCCGGCATCGTGTCGCAGCTCCGCGAGCGTCCAACCAAGACCGGCAAGCGCATGGCCTGGGTCACGCTCGAGGACCTGAGCGGCTCGGTGGAGCTGGTGTGCTTCCCGGGGAAGGAAGGCGGCCGCTCGGTGATGGGCAAGGACGGCAAGTGGGTCAAGGCCGGCCCGCGTCCTGGATACGAAGCCTGGGAGATGCTCCTCAAGTCGGACGAGCCCATCCTCGTCACCGGCACCGTGCAGGTGAACACCCGCGACGAGGAGAACCCCACCGCCGAGCTCATCGTGGAGCAGGTGCAGTCCCTCAAGGAGGTCCGCGACAAGCGCGTGAAGCGCCTCGAGCTGCGCGTCCGGGCGGATCTCGTCACCGAGGACCGTCTGGAGCGGCTGTCCGGCCTGGCGAAGGAGCACGCCGGTGCGACTCCGCTGGCGGTCTCCATCGTCCTTCCCGGCGAGGCCGAGGCGCTCATCGGCAACACCGGTCTCAAGGTCGACGTCTCGGACGCGCTCATCGCCGCGGTGGACCGGCTCTTCGGCGAGAAGGTCGTCGAGCTGACATAGACGGCCTCGCCCTTGGCCCTGCTCCGGATCTGCCTGCAGCTCGTCGTTCTCGGCGTGCTGTACGCCGGATGCCAGTGGCTGGTGGCCCGGACCGGGCTGCCGGTCCCTCCGGGGCTCCTCGCGCTGCTGGTACTGATCGGGCTGCTCCTGTCCCGGGCGGTCCCGGAACGGGCGGTCGACCGGGGCGGAGATCTGCTCCTCAAGTATCTCCCCGTCATCTTCCTTCCGCCCGGCATCGGCGTCGTCCGCGAGCTCCACACCGTGCGCGGGCATGGCCTGGCGCTTGCGGGGGTGGTGCTGGGAAGCCTCGTCGTCGGACAGCTGGTCGCTGGGCTCGTGGGGCAGGCGGTGGTGAACCGGGAGAAGCCGTGAGGGCGCTGGAGATCCTCGGAGCCACCGCCTTCACCGCGGGGCTCTACTGGGCCTGCAGCCACGTGCAGCGACTGCTCCGTCTGTCCCTGCTCCATCCGCTGCTCCTGGCGGTCCTCGCCGGGGGGACCTTGTTCGCGGTCCTGCCCGAGGCGTGGCTCGACGCGTACGTGCGCGGCTCGGGGCCGATGCTCTGGCTGCTCGGGCCCGCGACCGCGGCGCTGGCCCTCCCGTTCTACCGGCAGCGGGCCTTCCTGGCCGAGCACCCGTGGGCGGCGGTGCTCGCCGCGCTGGGCGGGTGCGCAAGCACGGTGACGGTGGTGTGGGGCCTCGGTTCCGTCCTCGGGCTCCCGCCGGCGCTGATGCGCGCCGCCTCGCTCAAGTCCGTCACCCTGCCGGTGGCCCTCGGGCTGGCGGAGTTGACGCATACCGAGCCGGGAATCACCACGGTCTGCGTCTTCACCAGCGGCCTCGTCGGCAGCGCGATCGGCCCGGCGCTCCTGAGCCGGGTCCGCGTTCGCTCGCCGGTCGCGCGGGGGCTGGCGCTGGGAACGCTCTCCCACGCCATCGGCACGGCCCGGGCGCTGGAGGAGAGCCCGCTCTCCGGCGCGGCCGGGGTCGTCGCCCTCACGCTCTCGGCAGTGCTCCTCGGGACGGGAGCGATCATCCTCTCGCTGATCTTCGGCTAGCGCTCGAAGACCGCGAGCCCGTGGGCGTAGTCGACGGTGATCCGGAAGTACTGGAGGCCGCTGCCCCCGAGGGCGCCCACCACCGGCGCGTCCATCATCGAGGACATGAACTGGTCGAACGCGGGGTCGGGGCGCCGGGTGAACCACACCGGACCGACCTTCTGCCCGGCCACCACCACCTCCGGGACCCGGATCATGTGGGCGCCGGTGCGGGCCTCCGCCTTCGACAGCACCGGCCAGTCGGGATGGACGGAGCGCCAGCGGTCGAAGACGGACGCCTTCATGAAGCTCGTGGCCCGCGCTGCCGGACGGCCGTCACCGGCCTTCGCCAGGGCCTGGGGGGTGAGCTCGGTCGTGGCTCCGGTGTCGAAGAGGACGTCGAGCGGCTGTCCGTCGACCTCGATGGTGATCCGCCCGAAGGACGCGCTCTCCGGGCCGGGCTTCGGGAGATGGAAGGGGATCCGCGGCCCCGGCGGAAGCTCGCCACCGGCGCGGAGCAGCAGCCGCTTCCCGGGATAGTCGAAGGTCCAGGTCCGGTCCCGGAACCAGTCCTGGCCGAGGAAGCCGTCGAGGCCCGGGCCGAGCTGGGTCAGCGGCATGACCAGCACGCCCTCGGCGGGTGGTGGAAGGCCCGCTCCGGCCGCCCACCTCGGCCACTCGGTGAGCGGAGGCACGTCGGGACCGGCGTCTCGACGCTCGACCGGGAGCCCGAGGGCCGCGACGAGCTCGGGGGCGAGGATGGTGTGGCCTCCACCGGTGTCCGAGTAGAGGCGGAGGACCCGCCCGCTCTCGAGGCGGGGCGTGAGGATGAACCGGTTCTCCACCAGCTGTACGGGGAGCGCGGCCGGACGCCCCGGCGTGGGGTGCGGATACGGACCGGCGGAGAGCAGCGCGACGGCGAGCAGGTGAGGAGTCATGCGAGCGCTCTACGCAGGGCCCATCCGGCGACTTGCATGAAGATGCGTGAAGGACGGCGGCGCGCGAGTTCCACGGCAAGGTCTCCTCGAGTCCGACTCGTCGTCAGGTCAGGGCGGCCGCGGCAGCCGTCGGCGCGGGTCGGCCCCCTCGGGAGAACACGACCGTGGCGGGCTCAGCGCACCGGCTCGAGCTTTCCCGGACGGCGGAGCATCTTCTCGATGTCCATGACGTGTGTCTCCTCGCCGTGGACCATCGTCCGCGCGTACTCCTCGAGGACGACGCTCTTCCCCTCGGTCTGCTTGAGGAGCTTCTTGTACGCGGCGATGCCCTCCAGCTCGTGCTCCAGC
>DASXGF010000358.1:0-3674 GCA_036489275.1 Myxococcaceae bacterium
GAGCTGTCGTGGATGCTGGCGCTGACGTTCGCCTTCATCCGGCTCGGAGTCTCGCTGCTCCTCAAGACCTGGCGGATCCGGTCGCGGCCCACGCCGAAGATCCTCCGCGACGTCCTGGACGGCACGCTCTACCTGGTCGCGACGCTGATCATCGTCCAGCGCGAGTTCCGCATCGACTTCTCCAGCCTCCTGGCCGGCTCGGCCATCATCTCGGTGGTCATCGGCCTCGCCCTGCAAGAAACGCTGGGGAACCTCTTCGCCGGCCTGGCCATCCAGCTCGAGCGGCCGTTCCAGGTCGGCGACGTCGTCTCGGTGGGGACCGACATCTTCGGCCGCATCGTGCAGATCGGCTGGCGCGCCACGCGGGTGGAGAACAAGCGCCGCGAGGTCATCTCGCTCCCCAACACCACCTTCAGCAAGCAGGGCGTGAAGAACTACTCCCGGGGGAGCGAGCCGGTCGGCTTCGACACGTTCGTCGAGATCAACTACGACACCCCGCCCAACCGGGTGAAGGCGGTGATCCGCGACACCCTCGCCGAGGTGCCGCTCATCCTCGCCGAGCCCGCGGCCCGCATCCGGACCTGGTCCTACGAGCACTCGGGCATCCGCTACCGGATCCGCTGCTACGTGGCCGACGTGGTGCGAACGAACTGGGCACGCGACGAGATCCTCACCCGGCTCTGGTACCGCCTCCGGCGGGAAGGAATCGAGGTCCCGTTCAATCAACAGGTCATTCACCACCGCTTCCCAGACCAGAAGATCAGCGAGTTCCCCGTCTCCGAGCGAATCAGCCTCCTCGACGAGGTGGACCTGTTCCGGGTGCTCGGACCCGCCGAGCGCGAGCGGGTGGCGCACGAGATGGTGCCGCGCCGCTTCGGTCACGGAGAGCGGATCATCGAGCAGGGTGCGCCGGGACGGACCTTCTACGTCGTGGCCACGGGCAGCGTGTCGATCCTCACCAGCCGGGGCGTGGAGGTGACCCGCCTCGGGCGCGGGCAGTACTTCGGCGAGATGTCGCTCCTCACCGGTGAGCCGCGCTCGGCCACGGTGGTGGCTGCCGAGGACTCGGTGCTCTTCGAGCTCGACCGGCCGACCTTCGCCCAGCTCTTCGACGAGCAGCCGGCACTGGCGGGTCTCCTCTCCGAGGCGCTGGCGCACCGCCGGGGGCAGCTCCGGGCAGTGGCCGAGGCGAACGGGAACGTGGTCGAGGTCCGGGAGGCCCACTGGATCCTCGACCGGCTGCGCTCGATCTTCGGCCTCCGCGCCTGAAGGTGTGCCTGGCTGCTTTTGCAGCCGGATTGCATTGCCGCTCGCAGGTCGCCCCGGACGTCTACCGCGCCAAGGGATAGGCACTCCGTCGCTCAGGCCAGCCGGGCGAGGCCGCCCGCCACGAGCGCCTCGCCGTCGATGACTCCGCGCTCGGTGACCAGCGAGGTCACCAGCGCCGCCGGCGTCACGTCGAAGGCGGGGTTGAACACCGGCGCGTCCGGGTGCGCCCAGCGGACCCCGCGGGCCCCCCGGACCTCGTCGTGCGCTCGCTGCTCGACCGGGATGAGGTCGCCGGTCGGGCAATCGAGGTCCACCGTGGACCACGGCGCCACGACGTGGAACGGCACGCCGTGCGCCCGGGCCAGCACCGCGACCGCGTAGGTGCCAATCTTGTTTGCCACGTCGCCGTTCCGAGCGATCCGATCCGCGCCGACGAAGACCCGGCTCACCTTGCCCGCCTGGAAGAGCGTCCCCGCCATCCCGTCGGTGACCAGGGTGTAGGGCACGCCCAGCCGCGCGAGCTCCCAGGCGGTGAGCCGCGCGCCCTGCAGCAGCGGCCGCGTCTCGCCGACCCACACGTGGACGCCCAGCCCGCGGGCATGGGCGTGGTGGATGACACCCAGCGCACTGCCGATTCCCGCGGTGGCCAGGGCCCCCGCGTTGCAGTGGGTGAGGAGCTGCTCACCCCGACGCACCAGCGCGGCGCCGAGCTCGCCCATCCGCTCGCATGCCGCCACGTCCTCGTCATGGATGGCCTCGGCCTCGCGGACCACCTCCGCCCGGCCGCCTCCGGCATCGAGCACCGCGCAGAGCCGGCCCATCGCCCAGGCCAGATTCACCGCCGTCGGACGGGCCTCGCGCAGCCGGGTCGCGGCGCGCCGGAGGGACGCTCCATCCGCTCCGCGCTCGGCCGCGGCGGCGATGCACAGCGCGGCCGAGACGCCGATCAGCGGAGCTCCACGGACCGAGAGCCGCTGGATGTGCAGGAGCATCTCCTCGGGGTCGCCGCCGTCGAGCCAGACCTCGGCGTCCGGGAGGCGGGTCTGGTCGAGGATCTCGAACGTCGTCCCGCCGGCGCGCAGCGCGACCCCGTGGATGTGCTTCACAGGAGCCTCGGCCCGATGCGCGCGCGGAGGGCCCGGAGCGCCTCGAGCTCGAGCGGCGGGAGGGGGGAGAGACCTCCGAGCTCCACCGCCGCCTTGAGGATGAGCGCGGCGTGCTCCACCCGCTCGATGCCGTTCACCGCCTCTTCGATCGACTCGCCCCAGGCCAGGGCTCCATGGCGCGAGAGGAGGAGCAGCCGGTGCGCCGGCAGGAACGGGAGGAGGACCGCGCCCATCTCCTCGGTGCCGGGACGGGCGTAGGGGACGATGGGCACGCGGCCCGCGGCGAGGAGCAGCTCGGGGAGCGCATCGGTGGGCAGCTCGGTCAGCTCCGGTCGGGCGACGGTCCAGGCGATGGCCGTGGGAGGGTGCGCGTGGACGACGACCCGTGCCTCGGGGCTGGCGCGGTAGACCGCGAGGTGCATCGCCCGCTCCGTTGACGGCCGGCCCTCGAGGATGCCGCCGTCGAGCGTCAGGCGGGCCAGCGACCACGGCTGGAGGTTCGCCTTGTTCGCGCCGGCAGGGGTGATGAGCACCGAGTCGTCCGCGAGGCGCACGCTGACGTTGCCGTCCGCGGCTGCGAGGAGGCCGCGGGCGTGCAGCCGGGCACAGGCGTCACGGATCTCCTCGAAGTGTCCGTCGGCCATGGTCAGCGCAGCTCCTCCGTTCCGGCGTGGAGGGCCCACCCGGTCGCCAGATCCTGGACGATGTGTCCGAGCGACTTGTAGACGGTGATCTCCTCCGGGCTCCGCCGGCCGGGCACCGTTCCCGCCAGCACCTCGCCGATCTCGCCCACGAGGTGGTCGTCGCCGATGAGCCCCGCCTCGCGGGCCTTCGCGAACTCCGCTCCCTGGCGGAGGCAGCCCTCGCGGCTGTCGGCGAAGAAGCGGGAGGCCACCACCAGCGCGGGGTCCACCTCGACCGGACCGAGGTAGCTCGAGCCGACGACGTTGACGTGCGTCCCCGGCCGGACCCAGGCGCCGAGGAGGATGGGCTCGGACGCGGCGGAGACCGTGCAGATGATGTCCGCGTCGGCCACCGCCTCACGCGCGGAGGCGACCGCCCTCACGGGAATCCCCGTCTCCTGCCCCGCCCTGCGCGCGAGATCCGTGGCGCGCTCGAGGGAGCGTCCCCAGACGGTGATCCCCTCCAGCGGCCGGACCTCGCGGATGGCGCGCACGTGCGTCGCGGCCTGCTCCCCGGTCCCGAGCACGGCCAGCCGGCGCGCATCCCGCCGCGCAAGCGCGTCGGTGGCCACGGCGCTCGCCGCCGCGGTGCGGATGGCGGTGATCTCCCCGGCGT
>DASXGF010000432.1:0-11045 GCA_036489275.1 Myxococcaceae bacterium
CGGTGTCGATCGTGGACCTCGCCGGGTCGCGGGTCGCGCGTGCCGGACGGGACCGCGTGGAGGTGCGGGACGTCGCCGAGGTGGTGGCGCGCATCGCCGGGCTCCCGGCGGAGCGGCTCCTGACCGGGGACGCGGCACGGCTGCTCCGGCTCGAGGAGGAGCTGGGGGCGCGGGTGGTGGGCCACGGCGCGGGCGTGGAGCGAGTGGCGAAGGTCCTCCGCCGGAACTACGCGGGATTCGCCAGCCGCCGGCCGCTGGGGAGCTTCCTCTTCCTCGGCCCGACGGGCGTGGGGAAGACCGAGCTGGCCCGGGCGCTCGCCGACGTGCTCTTCGGGACGCGCGATGCTCTCATCCGGCTCGACATGAGCGAGCTGTCGGAGTCGCACGCCACCTCCAGGCTCATCGGCGCGCCAGCCGGGTACGTGGGGTACCAGGACGGTGGACAGCTGACCGAGGCGGTCCGCCGCCGGCCCAGCGCGGTGGTGCTCCTGGACGAGGTGGAGAAGGCCCACCGGGACGTCCTGATGCTCCTGCTCCAGCTGCTCGAGGAGGGGCGGCTGACCGACGGCAAGGGACGCCAGGTCGATTTCTCCAGCACGGTGGTGGTGCTCACCTCGAACCTCGGGGCGGAGGCGTTCGGACGCACGCGGGCCCGGGTGGGCTTCGGGGCCGACACCGCCGACGAGGGTGGTGGAGCTGCGGCGCTGAGCGAGGCCCGGCGGGCGCTGCCGCCCGAGCTGTGGAACCGCATCGACGAGCGGCTGGTGTTCGGCGCGCTCGGCCGCGAGGAGCTGCGCCGCATCGCCCGGATGCTGCTGGAGGAGAGCAGCCGCCGGCTGGCCGAGGAGCGGGGGATCGCCTTCGCCGCGGGCGACGACGTGGTGGAGGCGCTGCTCGACTCCGAGGACATGGACCCGCTGCTGGGGGCCCGGCCGGTGCGACAGATCGTCCAGCGCGCCATCGAGGCGCCCCTCGCCGAGCACATCCTGGCCGGGAAGGTGGCGGCCGGAAACCGCGTGCGGGTGCGGGTGTCGAACGGTCGCATCAAGTTCGGCGGCGACACCGTGGGTTGAGCCGTGGCGACCAGGCGCCCGCGGACGGTGGTGGTCGGCATCGGCCGGCTGGGAAGCGCCCTCTCCACGCAGCTGGTGAAGGCCGGCTGGACGGTGACGGTGCGGACCCAGTCGCCGGCGGGGCGACGCCAGGCGAAGCGGCTCGGGCTGCACGAGGCCGACGCGGCGGCGCTGTCCCGGGCCGATCTCTGTCTCCTGACCGTGCCCGACGGGGCGGTGGCCGCAGTGGCGCGGGCGGTGGCGCCGCTGCTCGGGCGCAGCACGGGCCTGGTCCACTGCGCCGGCGCGCTCACGCTGGAGGTGCTTCAGCCGGCCGCCGCCGGACGGCCCACCGGCTCGTTCCACCCGCTGGTGTCGGTCACGGGTCCGGAGACGCCGCTCGCCGGACACTCGGTGGCCATCGCCACGCGGTCCCGGGTGCTGGCGCCGCTGCTCGGCCGTCTGGCGGGAGCGCTGGGGTTGCGACCGCTGCGGGTCCCGGAGGACGGCCGGAGCGCGTACCACGCCGGGGCGGCGATGGCGGCGAGCGGGCTGGTCTCGTTGCTCGACGCGGCGATCGCGGCCTGGGGAGCGGCCGGTGTGTCCGAGCGCGAGGCGATGACCGCACTGGCGGCGCTGATGCGCTCGGCGCTGGCCGGGGGCGAGGCGCGGGGCGCGGCCGCGGCGCTCACCGGTCCTGTGGTCCGCGGGGACGCCGAGGTGGTACGGGCGCACGTGCGGGCGCTGCCCGACGACGTGCTGCCCATCTATCTGGCATTGCAGCAGCGGGTGCTCGCGCATGCAGCGGCCCGCCTCCCCCGCCCTGCCGTCGCCCGGGTCGCCGCGGTCCTGGGCCCCGAGGCAGCGAGGCGGACGAAGAAGCCTGGACGACGCTGAGCCGCCGCCTCCTAGCTACCAACGACGGAGGGTAGCGCGAGCTCCCAGTAGAACCGTTTGTTGTTCTTGCCCCGGTTGTCGAACTTGACGATGCGCGCCTCGCCGATCTCCTGGGTCGAGTGGACGTGGGTGCCGCCACAGGCCTGGGCGTCGAATCGCTCGAGCTCCACGATCCGGACGCCGCCGTTCACCACCGGGGGTCGCACCTTCAACGTGCGGACGAGCTCGGGTCGGGTCTCGAGCGTCGCTTCCGGAACCACCGAGGCCCGGACGCGGAGCGCCCGGCGGATGACCTCGTTCACCGCCGCCTCGAACGCTGGAAGGTCGTCCCGGGTGAAGGCGGTGACGCTGAGATCGACCCGGGACCGCTCCGGTCCGATCTCCGCGCCGGTCACCAGTCCGCCGAATCTCTGGTGAGCGAGCGCGTTCACCACGTGGAGCAGGCAGTGGTGCCGCATGAGCGCGAGGCGGCGAGGCCAGTCCAGCCCGCCGTGAACGGTCACTCCGACCTCGAGGTGGACGCCGAGCTGGTGCCAGAGCAGCTCTCCCTCCTCTCGCATCCCGGTGACCGGGTGGGTGGTCCCGGAACACGAGATCCACCCCTGGTCGAAGGGCTGGCCACCACCGCCTGGATGGAACACGGTCCTCGAGAGGCGCGACCATCCGTCGGCGCTCTCCATCACCACTGCATCGAACTCCCGGCAGTACGCGTCCTCGAGATAGAGCCGTTCGGTCATGGAGGGCGGCCTCCGCGCCTGGGCGCCTGCTCCTAGCGCGAGAGAGCACGACCGGGCAGCCACCCACCGCATCCGACTGGAATCACGATTGTTTCCAGGTCTCAGAGAACTCGTTTCGGCGCCGGCGGGCCCTCCTGGCTATTCTGAACACCCGTTCTCCCCGGCCCTCCCGCGATGCAGTCCAGCCTCTTCGACCTCGAGCCCCTCACCGTCGACCCGACCTTCTCCCGGCTGGAACGGGTCCACCTCGACGAGACCGCGTGGATCGACGTCGTCCCGGGGTGGGTGAGCGGCTCGGACGCCCTGTTCCAGACCCTCGCCGAGACGCTTCCCTGGGCGCAGCGCACGCGCTTCCTCTACGAGCAGAACCGGATCGAGCCCCGCCTCACCGCCGGCTGGAACGCCGGGCGCGGCACGCCGCTGCAGCCGCTCATCCTCGAGGAGATGCGCGCCGTCCTCTCCGCGCGGTACGGCGTCCCGTTCGACTCTGCCGGCTTCAACTTCTACCGGGACGGCCACGACAGCGTCGCCTGGCACCGGGACAAGATTCCGCAGCGCGTTCACCAGCCGGTCGTCGCCCTGGTCTCGCTCGGCGAGCCCCGGCGTTTCCTCCTCCGCCCGCGCGGCGGCGGACGGTCGCGCCCCTTTCCGCTGGGCCACGGCGACCTCCTCGTGACCGGCGGCGATACCCAGCGAACCTGGGAGCACGCGGTGCTGAAGGTCGCCCACGCCGGCCCGCGGATCAGCGTCGCCTTCCGCCACGGCATGGACGCCCGGCGCTACGACTGACGCCTCAGGGCGTGAGGATGATCCGCGGCCCCTGCATCGCCTCGCGCACCGCGACCAGCGCGGGGTCGGAGAGCGCCTCGGTCTCGGTCAGCCGCCGGAGCATCAGCTGCGCATCCGCCGGCGCGCCGTCGAACAGGCCCTTAAGCTCGGAGAGGAGCGCCAGCGCCGCATCCTCCATCTGCTTCCCGGGCGCCGACGCCGAGATGGGCTTCCCCGCCTTCTCGCTCAGATACTTCGTGAATCCGTCGAGCGAGGCCCGCGTCGCCCGCGCGTCGTAGGTCGCGAGCTTCGACTGGAGCGCCTCCTTCGGCACCCGGAGCAGCCGCGGGACGCCGCCGCCCTGAGCGAGCCCGGCGTGCGGAACGTCGATCTCCTGCATCGGAAAGACGCCCAGCAGGCCGTCCTCGGGCGCCGGCGAGCTGTAGGGCACGACGTCCAGGAACAGCGCGAGCGGGTCCACGCCCTGCTTCGCCGCCTCGATGTCCTGCGCGTCGAGCGGCGGGTAGGTGGTGGGCGCGCCGGTGAAGAGCAGCGGGAGCACCGCCTGCTCCCAGAACTCGTCGGGCGCCGAGCCGGTCTGCTTCGTCGCCGCGGTCACCGTGAGCATCAGCTCGGCGAGGCGCGGCGCCTGCCCCACCTGGTCCCCGAGGCTCTTCGCCGGGTCCAGCCGGGACAGCGCCCCGGCGATCTGCTGCTCGAACTGCGTCTTGGACTCGGCGGACATGCGCTGCGCACCGACCCGTCCCAGCGCCGTTCGGAGATCCGCCGCCAGGACCGACGACTTCGCCTCCCACAGCTCCTTCGAGCGCCGCGCATCGAGCAGCACGAACTGGAGGAAGCCGGGGTCGAACAAGCGGGCGTAGTCCTCGGGGCGTAGCCGGACCGGCGCCCCGCCCGTGGGCGCGAAGCGCGCCTGCGCCAGTGCCCGCCGGATGTCGGCGGTCACCTCGTCCAGCCGCTCGAGCTTCCCGCGGGTCAGCGCCTCGACCACCGCCTGGAACGGCGACAGCATCAGCACGGCCTCGGGAAAGCCGAGCATCCCGCCCTCGGGCGCTTCCCGGTGCGGGAACCAGAACGCCTGGTCGCCCTCGATGAGACGGTCGGCGAGCGCGCCGGCGAGCCCGAGCGCCACCAGCTGGTGCTCCGACTGCTCGGCCCGGAAGGGACCCATCAGAAGACGGATGACGCCCTTCTCGATGTCGGCCCACGGCGCACTCTTGAGGTCGACCGGCGCACCGGTCACCCGCGCCAGCGAGGCTGAGAGCTGCTGGGTTGCAGCATCGAGATGTCCTGCGGAAGAAGCCATGGGTGGCCCCCATAGCGTAGAACCAGGGCTCTGTGCAGAAGCCCGGAGCCGGGAGGGGATGCCGAGTGGACGGTCGGGCTCACCCGGTCGTCCTCGCCGTGCTCCTCGTCTCCACCGGGTGCGCGACGCTGGCCCCGCGCTTCGACCAGGCGGTCACCACCTCGTTCGCCCGCCAGCCGATGCGGAAGCTGGAGACGGCGCACGTCGAGCTCTACTACGCCGAGGCGGAGCGCGACGAGGCGATGCGCCTCATCCAGCGCCTCGACCGCTGCGTGCAGAAGCTGCGAAGCAATCGCCTCTCCAGCACCGAGCGTCCCAAGGTCCTCGCCTACCTGACGACGGCGAACTTCGACAACGCCTACGTCCAGCCTCAGCTCGGCGGGTTGCCGATCCAGATGGTGCTGGCCCACCACTTCACCACCGAGTTCTTCAACCTCCTGGAGATCGGCGTCAACCACGTGGACGACGTCTCGTGCCACGAGGCGACACACTACGTGCAGTTCCAGGAGGTCGACGAGCTCTGGTACTACCTGAACCTCGCGTTCGGCGACCTGCTCGACCCGAACATCTTCACCGAGTCGTACTTCCTCGAGGGGCTCGCGACCTATTACGAGGGCCGGCTCGACCGAAACACCGGACGCCCGCACAGCCCCATCTGGCGCGGGCTCTTCGAGTCCGGCGTGGCCTACCGCAAGGGCGAGATCCACTCCGGAGATCTCGTCTCCGCCCAGCGGGAGCTGTTGCCGTTCGGTGGAAACTACCTCGTCGGCATGCACTTCATCGAGTGGCTCGCCCGCCGCTACGGCGCGGACAAGCTGTGGGCGCTGATCGACGTGCAGGGCCGGAGCTGGATCCCGGTCCTGGGGGTGTCGTTCCGCTTCATGTGGGTCTACGGCAAGGGCCCGGGCGAGCTGGTCGACGAGTGGCGCGAGTCCCTTCGCCACTCGGGGCCCTGGCGGGAGCGGCCGGCCTCGCAGAAGGTCCTCGACCCGGACCTGGGCTACTTCGCCCGGCTGGCATCGGCGCCGGACGGGACGCTGGCCGCGATCACCACGGGGCTCGACTCGGCCGCCGAGCTGCGCATCTACAACCCCGACGGCTCGGTCCGCCTCCGGCGAGCGCTCACCAGCTTCTGGCCGGGCCGGGCTTACATCGCCACCAGCCCGCTGTCGGTGAGTGGCCTGTCCTTCGACGCGAAGGCCGAGCGCCTCTATCTGGTGCTCGCCGACGTGGGCATCGACGGGGACACCGCCCCCAAGCTCCTGGCGCTGGACGCGCGCGACGGGAGCCTCATCCGGACCTGGGAGACGCCGAACAGCCTGGGCGGTGGCGTCGACCCATCCGGCACGCGCTACGTCTTCGTGCGGAGCCACTCGGACACGGGCGATCTCTGGGAACTCGACCTCGCCTCCGGACAGCAGCGGCCGCTGACCCACCACCAGGGCCGCCTCACGCTCGGGGCGCCGGCGCCTGCGGCCGACGGACGGATCGTCTTCGCGCGGAAGATCGGCGAAGACTTCGACCTCTGGATCCTCGAGGCCAACGGCTCGGAGCGGGCGCTCACCAGCGACGGGAAGTTCAACTACTCCCCCCGCTGGGTCGGACCGGACCAGGTGGTCGCCCTCCGCGAGGTCGAGGGCCGGACACAGGCGGTCCGCATCCAGGTCTCGACCGGGGCGATGACCGTGCTCACCGATGCCCCCTTCGTCGTGCTCGACCCGGTCCCGCTCCCCGGAGACCGGCTGGCCTTCGTCAATCGCGACGGCTGGGGCTGGACGCTGGACCGGATGGACGTGGGCCAGGGCCGGCCGCTGCCGGCGGAGACGGCCCAGGCAGCCCCCGACGCGACCGAGGCCCCATCCGAGCCGGAAGTTCCCGTGCTCTCCGACGACCCGTACCACGCCCTCGACAACCTGCTCGTGCCCACGCTGCGAGGCCCGTTCGTCGCCTTCGGCAGCCGGCAGCAATACAACGGGAAGCAGAGCACGGTGTACGGCGGCGTCTCGCTCATGGGCAGCGACCGCCTCGGGCTGCACCAGTACGCGCTGAACATCGGCTACGAGACCAGCGACCCCGGACCGACGTTCTCCGTCGGCTACGGCAACTACCAGCTCGCACCGGTCTATCTCCAGGCGCTCTTCTCTCGCTCGTCGGAGCCGGCGCTCCGCGACGTCTCGGACAACTCCTTCATCCCCAGCGTCGTCGACATGAGCGGCTCCATCTCTGCGTCGCGAACGTTCTGGACGACGCCGATCTCGCTCAACTTCTTCGGCATCAATCGCAAGGAGGGATTCCAGACCGGGACCCGGAACTCCTCGTTGCTCGGCCCGGGCCTCTCGACGGCGTGGAGCGCGACCGAGTCGACGCCCTACGCCGGCATCCGCCGGGGCATCGCCTTGACCGGCAGCGCGCAGTGGTTTGCCAAGACCTTCGGCTCGGACTTCACCTTCGCCGACCTGCGGGCCACCGCGGCCTTCTACACGCCCCTGCCCTTCTGGGCGCGGCACACGCTGCAGGTGACGGTGCGCGGGCGGGCGCTGGCCGGGTCACCGTCGAGGCTCCTGCGCGTCGGCGGCAGCAACCGCGGCTTCCTCGAGTGGGACTCGCAGCCCGAGAAGTCGCAGGAGGGCACGGGGCTGGCCATCTTCCCGGACATCACCTTCCGCGAGCCGCTGCGGGGCTACGAGGACGCGACGCTCCGGTGTAACGAGGTGGTCATCGCCGGAGTGCGCTACCGGGCGCCGATCATCGTCGACTACGGCTGGTCGTCGTTCCTCTGGCTCTTCCCGTCGGTGTTCATCCGCCAGGCGGACCTGGAGGTCTTCGGCGAGTGGGCGCACACCTGGACCTCGGCGAGCAGCGGCGGACCGGCGACCACCGGAGACCACCGGACGTACGGCGCCGCGGTCTACTTCCGCACGACGTGGGGCTCGGCGGTGCCGCTCTCGTTCTTCTACCAGTTCGCGGTCCGCCCGGACGACGGGCTCACCCCGCTTCACGTCCTCGGGGTCGCGCTCGAGTAGCGCGGCTGGTCACGCCGGGGCCCGTCCGGCCGCACGGGCAACCTGCCGGAGCAAGCCCCGCGTGACGAGCCGATGGCCCCCGGTTCCCATGAGGAGCGCGCGGTACAGCCGGCCGTGGACGCCAGGGAACTCCGCCTCGCTTCGCGCGCACAGCTCGCCGCCGTCGATGAGGAACGTCAACGCGTAGCGGGCGAAGCGATGTTGCCCCCGCAGCGCCAGCCGGCGGCCCGGCTCGGAATCGACCACCCGGAACCCTGGCAGCGTCTCACCCACCCGTCCGGAGAACCCCGGCGTGCCCTCCACCGGATCGCAGCCCAGTACGCGAGCGAGGCTCCCGGCGCCACCCATCCGGCGGCGCAGAATGCCGACGAGGGCCGTCCAGGCGACGTCCGCAGGAACGTCGAACCGCTCGCGGTGCTCGTCGAGGAAGGGGAGCTGCTCGTGGTCGGGCATCCGCCGACGACCTCCTGGAGCCGCCTCGCTCACGTCCGAAACGAACGGCTCAGTATCCAGACCAATGCTTCGACCAGGCCCACCAGGAGCGGTAGGCATCGCGACCTCAGCCCGTTCGATACAGCCCATGCCGCTCGATGTACGCGAGCACGTCCCGGTGGAGGAGTCCCTCCCCGCCCCGTCCCGCGGCCAGCGCCGCCCGAACCTCGGTGCTCGACACCTTCGCCAGCGGCGGCCCGATCGCGTCGCGAGCCGGATGACCCGCGCGGTTCAGCACCACGATGCGCGCCAGCCGGCGGATCTCCTCCACCTCGTGCCACCGCGGCAGCTCGGCCACCACGTCGCTGCCGATGACCAGCGTCCAGCGCCGGTCCGGCCACCGCCGGTGCAGCGCCCGGAGCGTGTCCACCGTGTACCCCTCGCCCCCCAGCGTCCCCTCGATGTCCGAGGTCGCCAGCCAGCCCGAGGCGTCGCGGCACATCAGCTCGCACATCGCCAGCCGGTGCTCGAAGCCGATGAGCGGCTTCCCGAACGGATGGTGCGCCGCGGGGACGAACCACACCTGGTCCACAGGCTCGAGCGCTCGCACCACGTGCGCGGCAAGCAGGTGACCGAGGTGGGGCGGGTTGAAGGACCCCCCGAGGAGCGCGACGTCCATGGCCGAGCCGCAAGCCTACCCGTACAGGAGGTGCGGCGCCCGCCGTTCGAGGAACGCCGCCCCGGCTCCGTCCAGCAGCGCGGCCACGTCCTCGAACTCGGCCCCTGACTCGAGCGCCCGTCTGACCCGCGCGTTGCCGCACAGCAGATCGAACGCGGGCACGTCGGTGACGAACTCGTAGGCCTCCGCGCGCCACTGGAAGTCGGCCCCTCCCCGCCGTCTCGCCTCGGCCACCACCGCCAGGCCGGCCTTCACCGAGGGGAACGTCTCCGGGTCGGTGACGTGGAGAAAGGCACCGGCGCAGCCCACTCCCCGGTGCTTGTCCCAGGTGGGGATGAAGTGGACCGGCCTCACACGAAGCCCCGGGAGCTCGTGCCGCTCCAGCGCGGACGCCATCTCGTTCGCGTCGAGGTACGGCGCGCCGAACTGCTCGAACGGCCGGCACGTTCCGCGTGCCTCGGAGATGTTCGTCCCCTCCAGCAGGCACATCCCCGGGTAGACCAGCGCGGTGTCCGGGGTCGGCATGTTCGGCGACGGAGGCACGAAGGGGAGCCCCGTCTCCGCCCAGCGCATCTTCCGGGTCCACCCCAGACAGGGGACGACGGCCAGGTCGCAGCCGAGCTTCTCCTCGGCGTTGAGCATCCGCGCCAGCTCGCCGAGCGTCATCCCGTGCCGGTTGGGCAGCGGATAGAGGCCCACGAAGCTGCGGAACCCCGGCTCGACGAGGTTTCCCTCCACCCGCTCGCCCCCGAGAGGATTGGGACGGTCCAGGACCACGAAGCGCACGCCGGCCTTCGCGCATGCCTCCATCGCCAGGGCCATCGTGTAGACGTAGGTGTAGTAGCGCGCGCCGACGTCCTGGATGTCGAAGACCACGACGTCGAGGCCGTCGAGCCACTCGCTGCGCGGCCGCAGCGACTCCGCCGTGCTCCCGTAGAGCGAGTACATGGGCACGCCGGTCCGGGAGTCCTTCGCCTCCCGCACCGCCTCCATGTACTGGACCTCTCCCCGTACTCCGTGCTCGGGGCCGAAGAGCGCGCCCAGCGTCACCCCGGGCGCGGCCCAAAGCAGATCCGCGAGGTGCCGGAAGCGGCTGTCCACGCTCGTGGGATTGACGATGGCGCCCACCCGGAGCCCCCGGAGGGCGCGGAACTGCTCGCCCTCCCACACGTCCAGTCCGGTCCTGACCCGCATGACCCGAGCGTACCCCGTCACACGGACGACTCGAGCACGTCAGCGCCGGGACGCGTTCAGCGAGCGCATCGCCTTCTTCTGAGGCTCGAGCGTCTTGAGGAGCGCGGTCGCCTGCTTCTGCCGACCGGTGCGGCCATAGAAGTCTGCCAGCGCCCGGGTGACGACCGCGTTCTTGGGCTGCGCCTTGTGGAGGTCGGTCAACGTCTTCTCGGCCTGGGGAGCCTGTCCCGACTTCTCCTGCACCGAGGCGAGCTGGAGCTTCAGCCCCACGTCCCCGTCCCCGGCGCCGATGAGGTACCGCAGCTCCTTCTCCGCCTCGGCCCAGTCTTCCGCGCGCTGCGCCAGCGCCGCGAGCCTCCGGTGGGCGTCGACGTAGTCCCCGCGGAGGGCAATGGCCTTCCGCTGTGCGTCGCGCGCCCCCGGGATGTCACCCCGCTCCTCTTCCAGCAGTCCCCAGAGGTGGAGCCCCCGCGGGTTGTCGGGCGCGAGCGCGTAGGCCCAGCGGAGGTGCCAGTCCACCGTCTCCAGCTTGCTTCCGAGCTTCAGGCCGAGGCGGGCCGCCTCCAGGTGGCCGTAGGGGGAGCGGGGCTCGGTCTGCGCCCACCACTCGGCCCAGGCCAGCGCCCCGGCGTCGTTGCCCTGGGCCTCGTACGCGGCGATCTGCTCCTGCGGCGTCGCGCTCAGAAGAATGCCCACCAGCACCGCCGCGCTCGCCACGCTCATCCCGGTCCAGGATGGTATCGAAGCAACCGACGGACCCTCAACTCGCTTGACCCGGGGACCCGCGAGCCGACAGAACCTCGCCCGCCGTGCATTTCTCCCCCCGAACACTGGAGGACCTCGCATTTCCCGAGGTCCTGGCCGCCCTGGGCCAGCGCTGCCGGACCGCGGCCGGGCGGACGCGGGCGCTCGCCCGTTCATTCCTCGACGACGCCG
>DASXGF010000438.1:0-13364 GCA_036489275.1 Myxococcaceae bacterium
ACTCCTGGAGCAGGGCGTACCCCACCAGCCGCTTGTCGGCGTTCCCGGTGTCGGTGGCCAGCACGGTGGTCTCGAAGAACGCGCGGTACTTGTCGGCCTCGCGTGCCCTCTGGAACTCCTTGCTCCACCGGTCCTGATCCACCTGGGACTGTCGTTCTGCCTGCTGCTTGTTGGTCCAGCTCTGGTAGGCGTTCACGCAGAACCCGAGGATGGCGACCCAGCCCACCAGGACCTGCGCGGCGACGCTGAAGGTGTTCGCCGACTGCAGCCGCTTGCGATCGGCCTCGATCAGCTCCTCGGCGCTGCGGAGGGCGTCGAGCTGTTCCTTGTTCGCCGACGCGGCGAGCGCGTACGGATCCTTGGCGGCGAGCGCCTTGCGGACGTCATCGGAGACGGGAGTGGCCATTGCTGGCGAACGTTAGCGGAACGGATGCCCTGCTGGCTCTGGTGGCGCTGGTCGCCGGAACTGTCGACGCGATCGGCGGCGGGGGAGGGCTGCTCACCGTGCCTGCCCTACTCGCAGCGGGGTTGCCACCTCACCTTGCGCTGGCGACCAACAAGGGCCAGTCGGTCTTCGGCGCGGCCGCGGCGCTGGCGCGCTTCTCCCACGCAGGGCTCGTTCCGCTTCGCCGTGCTCGGTGGACTTTTCCGCTCGGATTCCTCGGCGGGCTCGCCGGTGCGCGTCTGGTGGTGTGGGTGCGCCCGGAGGTCCTCCGGCCGGTGGTGCTGGTGCTCCTCCTCGCCGCCGCGGTGGGCGTCCTCCTCCGCCCGCGGGTGAAGGGAGGGCGGGCCCCGAGCGGGGCGATCGCCCCCGCCGCCGCGCTCGCGCTGGGGGGCGGCGCCTACGACGGGTTCTTCGGGCCAGGCACCGGGACGCTCCTCATCGTCGGGCTGGCCGGGGTCCTCCATCTTCCCTTGCAGCACGCCTCTGCCGAGGCCAAGGCGATCAACTTCGCCAGCAACCTGGCGGGGGCGTTGCTCTTCGCTGCCCGGGGCATGGTGGTGTGGCACACCGCCCTCCCCATGGCGGCGGGACAGCTCGTGGGCGGATGGCTGGGCGCCCATCTCACGGTCCGCGGCGGGGAGCGCGTGGTGCGCTGGGTGGTGCTCGCGGTGGTCGTCGTGCTGGTGGTCAAGCTGTCGTTCGATGCCCTTCGTGGCTGAGACGACGCTTGCCCGCGCGCGCCCCCCGCCCCCAGGCTCGTGCCCGAGGAGGCCTCGCATGCAGACGCGCGGGTTCGGCTGGACCAAGGACCAGGTTCCGGTCATCGGGCAGGGCACCTGGAAGATGGAGGGCGACTCTCCCGTCGAGGCGCTGGCCGCGCTCCAGGCCGGGCTCGATGCGGGGATGACCCACATCGACACGGCCGAGCTCTACGGCGGCGGCCGGGTCGAGTCCCTGGTGGCACGGGCGATCGCCGGGCGGCGCCACGAGATCTTCCTGGTCTCGAAGGTGATGCCCAACCACGCCAGCCGGAGCGGAACGGTGAAGGCGTGCGAGGCGAGCCTCCAGCGGCTCGGGACGGACCACCTCGACTGCTACCTCCTGCACTGGCCCGGGCCGCACCCGCTCGAGGAGACGGTCGCCGCCTTCGAGCAGCTGGTGAAGGAGGGGAAGATCCGCAGCTGGGGTGTCTCCAACTTCGACGTCGACGACCTCGACGAGGCGCTGCAGATCGCCGGGCCGGGTCGGATCGCCTGCAACCAGGTGCTGTACCACCTGCGCACCCGGGACATCGAGGACCGGGTCATTCCCTGGTGCGTGAAGCACGACGTGGCGGTGGTGGGCTACAGCCCCTTCGGCTCGGGAGACTTCCCGCAGCCGCAGTCGAAGGGAGGCAAGGTACTCGCCGACGTCGCCCGGGCCCACGGCGTGACGCCCCATCAGATCGCGCTCGCCTTCCTCGTCCGCGACCCGCATGTTCTCGCCATCCCCAAGTCGGCGAAGGTGGTGCGGGTCCGGGAGAACGCCGCCGCCGCGGGCCTCGAGCTCACCGGCGACCAGGTGGCGCGCCTCGAGGAGGCGTTCCCTCTGCGCCGTGGGCGAGAGCTGCCGACGCTCTGAGCCTCCCGCAACTCATTGACATCGCACCGAGTTCTCCCGGGCTTGAATCGACCTGCCAGCCATCCGTCCAAGCGGGCGACCTGGCTCCCACGATGGACCGGGGCCGGCGAATCGCGCGTCCAGGTCGGAGGTTCGACATGGAAATCTTCCGACCGAGGTCGCTCGCCGCGCTCCTCCTGGGCTTCACGCTGGCGGGATGCGCCACCACCTCACTCACCTCGTACCAGGACCCGGCCTTCGCCGACGCGAGGTTCGGCAAGGTCGCGGTGCTGGCGACCGGCGTGCAGCTCGACGATCGGATCGCCCTGGAGAACCGGATGGTGGGGGCCCTGCGCAACAAGCGGGTGACGGCCGAGGCGGTGATGCGCCTCGTGCCGCCCACGCGCGCGATGAGCGACGACGAGATGAGCGCCGCTCTCCTCGCCGACGGCTACGACGCCATCCTCACCGTCCAGCGGGTGGAGGCGGGCTCGAAGATCGAGCCGAGCTGGAGCCAGATGCTCGGTGGAAGCAGCTCGAACGACACCGCCGAGCACCTCTACGCCTCGTTCGACACCAGCCTGATCGACCTCAGGACGCATCAGGTGGCCTGGATGGCCAGCGCCCGCACCGGAGGAAGCGAGTACGCCGGCGCCTCGGACCTCATCGCCTCGTTCGCCGACGACACCGCGGACGCACTGGAGAGCAAGCAGCTTCTGGCCCAGCGTCCCGCTCGAGGCTTGTAGGAGCCCGCCCGGCCGCCCCCGGCACGGGAGGGCCCGGTCCGCTGCGGCCGCCGCAGGGATTGCCTGGCCCTGCCGGGCTTGCCCCCACGGCGTGGACGTGGTCTCCCTCATGGACCGAGCAAGGTCCTGGTCTGAGGAGCATCCCGAGCATGTGCCGCAACATCCGTGTCCTCTACAACTTCGAGCCGCCCACCACGCCCGAGGAGATTGAGTCCGCGGCGCTGCAGTTCGTCCGCAAGGTGAGCGGTGTCCGGGCGCCCTCCGCCGCCGACAAGGTCGCGTTCGAGCGTGCGGTGCACCAGATCGCCCACGTCACCGAACACCTCCTCGACTCGCTGAAGGCGCACACCACGGTGCGGACGCGGGAGGGCGAACGAGAGAAGGCGCGGGCCCGCGGGCTGAAGCGTCGCTTCGTCGCGCCGGCGGGCTGAGCCGTCCCGAGGCGCTCAGTTCTGGATGCTCACCTGGGTCGCGATGAGGTGCGACCAGAACAGCTGCAGTCCGTTGTCGCCCTGCCAGCAGGTCAGCGCGATCGGGAGCGCGACGTCGTCCAGGGACGGCTCGGCCTCGAACCCCATTCCCACGGCCTTGTTCAGTTCAGGTACGAGCCGGGGCCGTTGGCCGCCATCCAGCCGCCGGCGATCGGCTCGGAGTCGGAGGCCAGGTCACGGACCACCTCGGCCTGGATCGCCTCGAGACGTCGGGCGGTGGCGAGGAAGTCCGTGGGGCTCAGCGCCGCTTGCCGCTCGCCGCGCCCGCCCGGGTTCCGGCCGCCGCGCTGCCCATCTTCTCCAGGAACTCGTCGTACGTGCCGCGGAAGTCCACCAGGCCCTCCGGGGTGAAGGCCCAGAGGCGCGTCGCGAACTGCTCGATGAGGTCCCGGTCGTGGGTCACGACGAACGCCGTTCCCTCGTACTTCTCCAGACCGTCGCCCAGCGCGACGATCGACTCGAGGTCCAGGTGGTTGGTGGGCTCGTCGAGCACCAGGACGTTGTCCCTGGTCAGCATGAGCTTGGCGAAGATGAGTCGCACGCCCTCGCCGCCCGACAGCGCGCGGGTGGGCTTCAGCCCCTCCTCGCCCTTGAAGAGCATCCGCCCCAGGAGCCCGCGGATCGCCTCGTTGCCCGCCTTGTGATCGAAGGTGTGGAGCCACTCGGCGGCGGTCGTGTCGTCGGGGATGCCCTCCCGGTGGTCCTGGGCGAGGTAGCCGATGGCCGCCTCGTGTCCCCAGGTGAGCGTGCCCTCGTCGGGCTCGAGCTGGCCCATCAGCATCTTGCACAGCGTGGTCTTGCCCACGCCGTTGCGGCCGATGATGGCGATCTTGTCGCCGCGGGTGACCAGCGCGTTGAAGTCGTCGCAGACGGTCATGCCCGGCCAGCGCTTGGTGAGGTGCTCGATGGTCAGGGTCTGCTTGCCGCTCGGGCGCTTCTGCTCGAACTTGATGAACGGGCGCTCGATGTTGCTCCGCTTGAGGTCGGCGAGCTGCAGCTTCTCCAGCGCCTTCTTGCGGCTCTGCACCTGGCTGGCGCGCGTCCCGGCGGAGAAGCGGGCCACGAAGTCCTGGAGCTGGGCGATCTTCTTCTGCTTCTCGGCGTTCTCGGACTCGACGCGGGAACGGACCTGGCCCTTGGCCATCACCATGTCGTCATACCCGCCGGGGTAGGTGATGATGGTGTTGTAGTCGATGTCCGCAATGTGAGTGCAGATCGCGTTGAGGAAGTGCCGGTCGTGGCTGATCGCGACCAGGATACCCTCGTACTCGTTGAGGAAGCTCTCCAGCCAGCGGATCGAGTCGAGGTCGAGGTTGTTGGTGGGCTCGTCGAGGAGCAGCGCCTGCGGCTTGCCGAAGAGCGCCTGGGCCAGAAGGACCCGCAGCTTGAGGCCGCCGGGGATCTCCTTCATCAGCCGGCCGTGATCACCCTCGGGCACTCCCAGGCCGGAGAGCAGGGCGGCGGCGTCGCTCTCCGCGGTGTAGCCGTCCTCCTCCGCGATGACGGTCTCGAGGTCCGCCAGCCGGTGGCCGTCGTCGTCGGTCAGCTCGGGCTTGTGGAGGAGGCCTTCCTTTTCTTGAAGCGCTGACCAGAGGCCCCGGTTCCCCTGGAGCACGACGTCGAGCACCCGCACGTCCTCGTGGGCGAACTGGTCCTGCTTGAGGACCGAGGTCTTCTTCGGCCGACTCACCATGCCGGTGTCGGGATCCAGCTCGCCGGAGAGGATCTTCATGAAGGTCGACTTGCCGGCGCCGTTGGGGCCAGTCAGGCCGTAGCGGCGGTGCTCGGAGAAGGCGACGTCGACGTCCTCGAAGAGGCGTTTCTGGCCGTAGGCCTTGGTGACCTGGGTGACTTGCAGCGTGGGCATCGGTTCAGGGTGCTCGGGCGAGACGGGACACAGGGGGACCGGAGACAGGAGGCGAACCTCCACGGCGCCGGACCGACCACTGCAACGACGCATCTAATGACGGCGGCCGTCGCGTGCAGGAGCCGGCTTCACCCACACCATAACCGGGTCCGGAACGCAACCCGGAGCCGGTTCAGCGGACGCCGGACGACGGTCTGCCGAAGCAGCGCGACGACCCGGCGGAGATGGGCGGAAGCGGCGAGCTGATCGCCGCCTAGATCCCGATCCGGTTCAGCGTGAGCAGCGGGCGGTCCGGGAGGGGGCCGGGCTCGAGCGTGACCGAGCAGTCCAGCATCCAGTCTGCCTCGCCGTCGGGGGAGAGGATCTTCTGCCTCGCCTCCCAGTGTCCGGGAGCGTCGGAGCGGACCACCGCCATGCTCGGGCGGCGCGCCTCGGGCGTGAGCACGATGCCCTCGTGCGCGGCGAAGTAGGGCGCGGCATCGGCGGCGAGCGACTCCGCGGTCCACTCGTGGCCCGGCGCAAGGCAGCCGAGGGCGTCGTCCCAGGCCTTCTCGGCGATGGCCTTGAGCAGCCGGTGCAGGTCGGAGCGGATCCGCGCGGAGATCTCCCGCGGCGTCGGTCCCACCGGCCCTCCGCCCGAGCCCGGCTGCGACGGCGGGGCCTCGGGCCGCTGGAGCCGCTCCCACTCGTCGATCAGGCTCGAGTCCGCCTCGCGAACCACGCGGCGGAGGCTCTGCAGCGCCTCGTCGACGGCGTCGTCCCGGTAGCTCTCCGGCACCGTCTGGGCGAGGGTCTTGTACGCGTCGGAGAGGTAGCGGAGCAGGACGCCCTCGCTCCGCTGCAGCTCGTACTCGCGCACGTAGTCGTTGAAGGTCGCGAACCGCTCCAGCATGTCGCGGGCGATGGACTTGGGCCGGATGTTCTCGTGCCCGACCCAGGGATGCTTCACCGCAAAGGCGTCGAAGGTCCCGTAGACGAAATCCCGCAGCGGCTTGGGGTGCTCGAGCTTCTCCAGCTCCTCCATCCGCTCGGCGTACTCGACGCCCTGCGCCTTCAGCTCGGCGAGCCGTTTCGTCTTGAGCGCGTCGAGCTGCTTGAGAAGCACGATGGTCGGGTCCTCGAGGATCGACTCCACCAGCGTGACGACGTCCAGCGCGTAGGTCGGCGACTCGCGATCGAGGCGGGGAAGGGTGTCCAGGAGATACAGCGACAGCGTGTGGTGCAGCGAGAAGTCCCGCTGGAGCTCCGGTGACACCTCCACCTCGGCCGAGCGCGCGTGCGGATGCTTGAAGGTCGAGACCAGCCCGGCGTTCCGCAGAGTCCGGAAGAGGACCGCGCTCTTCACCAGGAGCTGCGTCTTCCGGGTCTCGGTGACGTGCGCCCGCCGGATGATGCGCACCAGCCGCCCGTAGCCTCCGCCTCGCTCGGGAGCATCGGCCTGCAGGAGATTGAGGAGCAGGCCGTGCGTCACGTCGAACCGTGAGAGGAGCGCCTCGGGCTGCCGCGCGACCAGCTTCTCGAACGTCTGTCGGTCCCACCCGACGAAGCCCTTTGGCGGCTGCTTGCGGACGACCTTCTTCCCGGCGGCCGCCTTCTGACCGAGGCGGACGTTCTCGATGACGTGCTCCGGCGCCTGCGCGACCACCCAGCCCCTGTCGTCGAAGCCTTTCCGGCCGGCGCGCCCGGAGATCTGGTGGAAGTCGCGGGCCGTCAGCTGCGCGGTCTTCTCCCCGTCGTACTTGGAGAGCTGGGTGAAGAGGACGGTGCGGATGGGGATGTTCACCCCGACCCCGAGGGTGTCCGTCCCGCTCACCACCTTGAGCATCCCCGATTGGGCGAGCTTCTCGCAGAGGAGCCGGTACCTCGGAAGGAGCCCGGCGTGGTGCAGCCCGATGCCCTGCGAGAGGAGCCGCTTCATGTCCTTGCCGAACGGTGAGTCGAACCGCGCCTCCACCAGGGCGGCCCGGAGCGCTTCCTTCTCCTCGCGGGTGGTGACGTTGGCCGAGGTGAGCGCCTGTGCCTGCTCGGCGGCGGCGCGCTGGGAGAAGTTGACCAGGTAGACCGGCGCGCGTCCGCCCTGAACGAGGTCCTCGAGCGTCTCGTGGAGCGGCGTCTCGCGGTACTCGTACTCCAGCGGGACCGGGCGCTGGCCGCTGCGGACCGAGGCCACCTCCCGTCCGGTGAGGTCGCGGATGCTCTGCTCGATGGCGGTGGTGTCCCCCAGCGTTGCCGACATGAGGAGGAACGTCGCCCGCGGCAGGATCAACAGCGGGATCTGCCACGCGACGCCGCGATCGCGGTCGCCGTAGTAGTGGAACTCGTCCATCACCACCGCGTCCACCCGGGGCTCGGCCTCGCGGAGCGCGAGGTTCGCCAGCACCTCGGCGGTGCAGACGACGATCGGCGCGCCGCGGTTGATGCTCGCGTCGCCGGTGAGCATGCCCACCCGGTCGGCCCCGAAGAGGTCGCACAGGGCGAAGAACTTCTCGTTGGCCAGGGCCTTGATCGGGACCGTGTAGAAGGAGGTCTTCCCCTCGGCGAGCGCCTTGAAGTGCAGGGCGAACGCGACCAGCGACTTGCCCGAGCCGGTGGGCGTGGCGAGGAGCACGTGCTTTCCGGCCATCAGCTCGAGGAGCGCCTCCTCCTGGGCCGGGTAGAGAGTGAGGCCGGTGGTCTGGACCCAGGCGAGGAAGCGCTCCAGCACGACGTCGGGGTCGGACGTCGGCTGGGGCGGCAGGAGATCGGCGAGGGCGGGCATCGGAAACCACCCTAGCAGCGCGTGCGCTGGCGTCACCGCCGCGGGTGGGGCAGGGTGTCCTGCGCCTTGAGCACCCTGCGCTTCACCCTCGAGCGGACCGATTGCCTGGCCCGGGCCGGCGTCCTGCACACACGGCGCGGGGACGTGCCCACGCCGGTCTTCATGCCCGTGGCCACCCATGCCGCGTTCCGGCACGTCAGCGTCGACGAGGCCGGTGAGGCGGGAGCACGCATCCTCCTCGGCAACACCTACCATTTGATGCTGCGGCCCGGCCGCGAGGTCTTCGAGCGGCTCGGCGGGATCCACCGCTTCATGGGCTGGGACGGGTGCGTGCTCACCGACTCGGGCGGCTACCAGATCTTCAGCCTCCCCGAGGACCGGGAGATCACCGAGCGCGGCGCCCACTTCCGCAGCTTCCACGACAACAGCCGGCAGCTCCTCTCACCCGAGAGCAGCATCGCGATGCAGCAGGCGCTCGGCTCGGACATCATGATGGTCCTCGACGTGGTCCACGACGCCCGGGCGGATCTGGAGCCCGCGCGCGAGGCCATGGAGCGGACGCACCGCTGGGCGGTCCGGAGCCTGGAGGCCGCCCAGGCGCACGACACCGGCCAGGCGCTCTTCGGCATCGTTCAGGGCGGCATCCACCCCGAGCTGCGCGACGCCAGCGTCGACTTCCTCACCCGGCTCCCCTTCCACGGCTTCGCCATCGGCGGGCTGGCGGTCGGGGAGGAGAAGCCGCACCGCGATGCGATGACCGCGCGAGTTGCCGGCCAGCTCCCCGCGGACCGGCCGCGCTACCTGATGGGGGTGGGGACGCCGCTCGACCTGGTCGAGGCGGTCGAGCAGGGCATCGACATGTTCGACTGCATCATCCCCACCAAGATGGCGCAGCAGGGGTACGCCTACACCTTCCAGGGGTTGCTGCGGATCACGCGCATGGTCCACCGGATGGAAGAGGTTCCGCTCGATCCCACCTGTGACTGCTTCACTTGCCGCCGGCACGGGCGGGCCTATGTCCACCACCTCATGCGCGGGAAGCACGCGCTCGGAAGCCGCCTCCTCTCCATCCACAACCTGCGCCACTACCAGGTGCTGATGTCCCGGATGCGGGAGGTGATCCTCGCCGGGCGCTTCGCCGCGCTCGTTGAGGAGATGAGAGCGCTGTGGGGGTGACCGACTTCGAGGCGGTGGTGCTGGGCAACGGCGAGGTCACCGTCCGTGACCGGCGAACCGGCGAGCTCATGCACCCGGGCCTCGGCCCCGAGCGCGAGGCCGAGCTGCTCTACGTCCGGCAGACCCGGCTCGCCGAGCGCCTCCGGGAAGCGACGTCGGAGCCGCTGCGGGTGCTCGACGTCGGCCTCGGCGCGGCGACGAACGCCCTGGCGATGATCCGCTGCGCCGAGGAGACGCCCCGGACGCGCGAGCTCCGCCTCACCTCGCTGGAGCGGGACGACGGCGCGCTCCGGCTCGCCCTCGGTGACCCTCGGCGCTTCCCGCTCCAGGCGCGCCACCGCGCGCTGCTGGAGGAGCTCCTCGAGAGCCCTGGCGTCGAGCGTCGCGGATTGCGCTGGAGCTGGCTCCGTGGCGAGGCGCTGGACGCGCTGGGCCGCCTCGAGGCGCCCCAGGACGTCGTCTGCTTCGATCCCTTCTCGCCCGAGGCCAATCCGGAGATGTGGTCCGTTGCCGCGCTCCGGCGGTTCCGGGAGGTGCTGGCGTCGGGCGGCGTGCTGTCGACCTACAGCACGTCGACGCGGACGCGGGTCACGCTGCTCCTGGCGGGGTTCTGGGTCGGCGCGGGAGCTCCTGCGGCGGTGAAAAAGGAGACGACGGTGGCCAGTGACGGCCCGGCGACTCTCGACGCTCCGCTCGGCAGCCGGTGGCTCCAGAGGTGGCGGCGCTCGAGCGCCCGGGCCCCGCACGGTGCCGTGGAGCTGACGCCCGAGGTCGAGCATGCGGTGCTCTCCCACCCCCAGTTCGCCGAGGCCCGAGGAGAGACCGCATGCTGAGACGGATCCACACGTCCTCCCTGGAGGTCGCCTACGAGGAGTCGGGCCTCGCCGGGGGCCCTCCGGTGGTGCTCCTCCACGGCTTCCCCTACGACGTCCGGGCCTACGACGGCGTCGCGGCGAGGCTTGCTCCGCGCTGCCGGGTGCTCGTCCCGTACCTGCGCGGCTACGGGCCGACGCGCTTTCTGTCGGCGCAGACGATGCGCTCGGGGCAGCAGGCGGCGCTCGGGGCCGACCTCCTCGCGTTCCTGGACGCGCTCGGGATCGAGCGGGCGGTCGTCGGCGGCTACGACTGGGGCGGCCGCGCGGCGTGCATCGTCTCCGCGCTGTGGCCCGAGCGGGTGCTGGGGCTCGTCTCGGTGGGGGGCTACAACATCCAGGCGATCGCCCGGGCGATGGAGCCGCACCACCCCGAGGCCGAGCACCGGTTCTGGTACCAGTTCTACTTCCACTCCGAGCGCGGACGGCGCGGGCTGGAGCGGAACCGCGCCGCGCTCTGCCGGCTGCTCTGGCGACTGTGGTCCCCGACCTGGCGCTTCTCCGACGAGGAGTACGCGCGGACCGCCGCCTCGTTCGAGTCGCCCGACTTCGTCGAGGTGGTCATCCACTCCTACCGCCACCGGTTCGGCCTCGTTCCCGGCGACCCGGGACTCGAGACGCTTGAGCAACGGCTCGCCGCGCAGCCGGACCTGGTCGTCCCGGCGGTGACCCTCGCCGGCGCGGACGACGGCGTCGATCCACCGAAGGGGCGCCCGGAGCGCTTCCGGGACCTCCGTGCGCACCACCTCGTGCCGGGCGTGGGGCACAACCTTCCGCAGGAGGCGCCGGACGCGTTCGCCGCGGCGGTGACGGCGCTGCTCTGAGCCCACGCGCTCACCCCGCGCGGCGGCCCCTGGTCGAGGTCGTCGACGAGGCCCTTCCCCCGGCGCTCTTCCGGAGGCTGCGCCGCAGCGTCCTCGCGCTCGGGACCGAGGGGCTCCGGCGCACCTACCAGACCACCTTCTGGTGTCCGCTCGACGCAACCCCGGCTGCAGCGCCCGAGCTGGCGGTCCACGCGCTCTCCGACCGCTTTCGTCGCCAGGGTGCGCGCGGGGTCGAGTGGTGGCTCTCACGGATGTGGACCCACGACGTCCGCGTCGACTTCCACCAGGACCGCGACGAGCGCCTCGCGCTTTCCGGCGGGCCGGATCGGCACCCCCGGGTCTCGTCGGTGCTCTTCCTGAACCGCGTCCGGGGAGGGACGCTCGCGGTGACGGCGCAGGCTCCGGATCCGCGCCACCCGGCGCTGGTGCCCCTTCCGCTCGATGCGGACCTGGTCGCTCCACGCCCGAACCGGCTCGCCCTCCTCGATGGACGGCTCACCCACGGGGTGCTCGACGCGCGCAACGCGATCCCGGGCGCACGGCTGCGGCAGCGCGGCGAGCTGCGGCTCACGCTGGTGATGAACGGCTGGGCCCGCCGCCCGCATGCAGTGCCCACCTTCGAGGAGGCCGGCGTCTACGCAGCGCTCGCCGTGCGCTCCGCGGCGCGTGACCGCTGAAGCGCCTCAGAGGCGGGTGGGGCGATGCACCGTGACCGCCGAGCCCTCGGCGAGGAAGGCCGACCGCGGAGGGCCGGAGAGCGCCGCCCCGAGGTCCGGTCCGTAGATCTCCCCGAGGTCCCCGGTGGTCGTCGCGCTCGCCGCGGCCCGGACGCGCCACGGAGGATGCTGGACCTCGTACTCTCGCGTCCGGCGCCCTTGCCCGCCCGAGTACCCCCAGAAGTGCTCGGTGATGAAGGCCATCTCCGACCCGACCTCGGGAGTGGTCCACCCGGGCCCGGTCTCGAGGCCCAGTGAGCACCACCTCCCGCCCCACCGCCAGCGGTACTCGACGCTCTGGCCGTCGGCGTCCAGTCGGTGGTCCATGCGGACCGCCGAGTACGGCTCCCCGTAGGCGAGTCGCGCGACGGCCGCGAGCGCGCGTCGCGGGACGAGCTCGCGAACGAACACCACCCCCCGCCTCCACCCGTCCGTCATCCGGCGCCGGACGTAGAAGCGGAGGTTCACCTCGTCGAAGTCCCGGTGAAATGGAACACCGATTCCGAGAAGCCGCGTCCCGAGGAACCGGAAGCCGACGAGGCTCACCAGCGCAGTGCCGTCGAAGACGTCGAGCTCGAGTCCCTGCGGTACGCGCGGAACGAGGAGCGCCGGCTCGACGACGTGGTTGGCCATCGCGAGCCACCGCCACTCCGCGGTGAGGAATTCGCCGGTCCGGGCCACCCTCGGGGAGCGTAGCACCCGTCCGAGGCGCCCTCGCAGGCGCGGCATTCGCTTCTGCCCGGCGCGCTCCGGACCGTCCGCTGGGGGCGGCACGGAGCGCGCGGAAGAAGCCGCCGTCAGTGACGGGTGGAATCGCCAGTCGAGCCGGATCCCGAGCGGACCTCGAGCCGGCGCGCCTTCGTCTCCTTCTGGAGAGGAACCTCGATCTCCAGCACGCCGTTCTCGAACCGCGCCTCGGCGGCCTCGAGATTCGCGGCCTGCGGCAGCGGGATGATGCGGCGGAAGCTGCCATGGCTCCGCTCCACACGGCGGACTCCGCCGTGGGTCTCCTCGCGCTCGATGCGCCGCTCGCCCTGGAGGACCAGCGCGTCGTCCTCGATGTCGACGCGGAAGTCGTCGGGACGGACGCCAGGCAGATCGGCGCGGACGAGGATCTTGTCCTCGTGCTCCTCCACGTCGACGTTCGGGACGAAGCGCCCCCCGGCATTGCTGAACGCACCGAGGCTCGGCCCACCGCCGAAGAAGAGCCGGTCCATGTCGTCGCTCAACCGGCGGAACAGCGCGAAGGGGCTACCGCCGAAGAAGGGTCCGGGTTGGTCCTCCCAGCCCTCCCGGCGGGCGATCCGGCCGCGCACCTGCCCCTTCCCCTGCTCCTGCTCAGGGCCCGTGCCGGTCTCCTTCGTCGTCTGGGTGCGGCCCTGCTCGGTGCCCTTCGCTCCCGCCGCTTCCATTCCCTGAGGGTCGTTCTGTGCCATGTCGTGGACTCCTTGTCGTGGTGGTGCAGGTGCCGCGGCCGCCCCATGCGCCGCTCCCGGCCCCGACGCCAGCAACGGCGAGCGGGGGTGCTCTCGTTCCCGCGGTGTCGGTGCGCCGGGCGCCCCCGGCCGAGGGGCAGTCACCCGACCGAGGTCAGTTCCGCCCAGCGCGCGTACAGCCGGTCCACCTCGGCCGTGGCCGCGGCGAGCCCAGCCTGCGCTTCCGCGGCGCGGCGTCCGTCAGAGTAGACCTCGGGGCGGAGCAGCTCCGCCTCGGCGGCCTCGAGATTCGCGGCCTGCGGCAGCGGGATGATGCGGCGGAAGCTGCCGTGGCTCCGCTCCACGCGGCGGACTCCACCGTGGGTCTCCTCGCGCTCGATGCGCCGCTCGCCCTGGAGGACCAGCGCGTCGTCCTCGATGTCGACGCGGAAGTC
>DASXGF010000515.1:0-10226 GCA_036489275.1 Myxococcaceae bacterium
ACGGAGGCCGACCCGGAGGTTCGCCTGGCGCACGTCGCGGCGAAGCTGGTGGCGCTGCTCCAGCCGCTCCGGGCCTGGCGCGCCACGCTTCCGCCCAACCTGCCCGGCGGGCAGCTCTACGCCATCGACCAGGCGCTCACCGCGCTCTCCACGCTCGCGCGCGTGCTGAAGGATCCAACGCCGGAGGGCTCCGGCCGCCGCCGTTAGGGGAGGGATGGCGAAGGAACACCGTCAACCTGATGTGCTCGTTCTGCGGGAAGAGCCAGCGCGAGGTGAGGAAGCTGATCGCCGGTCCGTCGGTCTACATCTGCGACGAGTGCATTGGCCTCTGCAACGACATCATCGTGGAGGAGATCGACAGGGAGAAGTGTGCCGACGCGCTCAGGGCCAGTGTGTCCGAAGGTGTCCGAACGGACATTGCCAGGATCCTCGAGCGCGGCATGCCCGCCGCTGTCAGCGTCCGCCACGACCTCCGTCACCGGATCATCGAGGACAGCCTTCGCCGCCGTGCCGCGGGAGAACCTCCGGACGAGCCCCTCTGGCCGCCGCGCCGGCTCGCCGCCGACTGGAACGACCTTCACGAGATCGTGACGCGGGCGAATGCGCGGCCGAGCGAGTCCGGCGAAGGCGGTCCTCTCGAGGCAGAGCCCCCGGAGTGGGTACGGCCGATCGCCGAGCGACTTAGCCGGACGCTGGAAGTCCTCGACGGTCTTGTGCGGAGCCTCGAGAAGCCTGGCCTCGAGGAGGTGCGTCGGTTGCGTCCCTCCGTCGACGCCGCCGGGGAGAAGCTGCGCGAGGCGCGCGAGATGCTGCTGGCGCGAGCCGGCCCCCGGCGCTCACACGAGGTTGATTGACCCAGGCGTACCGTCCCGCTACCTTCCCGCGCTCACATGACTTTCTACGAGGCCGCGCTCCGGGTTCTGGAGGCCGCCGGCCAGCCGCTCACCTCGGTCGAGATCACCGAGCGGTCGATCGCCCAGGGCCTCCTCAGCCACGTCGGGAAGACGCCGGAACAGACGATGCTGTCCCGTCTGGCGGCGATGGCCCGGCGCGCCCGCGATCGCCGCGTCACCGTCACCGGTCCCGACACCTTCGCCCTCACCGACTGGAGCCTCCCGGAGGACGCCCCCGCCCTCGAGGCGATGTCCGCGCCCTACGAGCACCCCGAGGAGGGCCTCCCCCCGCTTCGCCCGGTGGAGCGTCACCCCGAGCCGCGGGGCGACAACGTCCGCGGGGTCGGCCGGCAGGAGCGCCGGCGCCGGCAAGAGGAGGAGGAGCGGGGGAAGAAGCGCCGCTACCCGCCCGTTTCCGAGGTCGCCTTCGAGCTCCTCGGCGAGGCCGACGCGCCCCTCGCCCTCTCCGAGGTGCTGCGACTCGCCCGTGAGCGGCAGCTGACCTCGGACGAGCTGCAGCCCGAGGCGCTCCTCACCCATCTGGCGGAGGAGAACCAGCGGCGCATCGACGCCGGCCGCCGCCCCACCTTTGCCCTCGACGCGACCGGCGCCCTGATGCTGGAGCACGACGACCTCCCGGTCGCCGACGTCCAGTCCGCCTTCGCCCGGGCGCTCGATCTGCCCTTCACCGATGGCCGCATCGCCTTCCGCCACGCGGCGCCCTCGGCCGCTCCGGAGGCCCTGGCCGACGACGGCCTGGTCCATGCCGCCAAGAGCGCGGTCAAGGAGGCCCGCCGGGCCACGGCGCGCGCGCTTCGCTCGCATCTGGCGTCGCTGGAGCAGGGGACCCTGGAGAAGGCGTGCGTGAAGATGCTGCACGCGCTCCACTTCCGCGAGATCAAGGTCGCCAAGCGCGGCAACCACGGCCAGCTGCTCACCGCCCGCCGCAAGGACGGGAGCCTCGAGCTCCGCTGGGCCATCCGCATCCATCGCGGCAACGGGCCGGTGGACCGCCGGGCCGTCCAGGACTGCCGCAAGGATCTGCATCACCAGTCCGCTCACACCTCGCTGCTCATCGCCACCGGCGACCTCCGGAGCGACGCGCGCACCGAGGCGCTCAACGGCGCGCCCGTGCACGTCTGGGTCGGGGAGGGGCTCGCGGAGAAGTTCCTCGAGTCGCACAGCGGCGTGCGGGTCGTGTCCCTGGAGCTCTTCGAGCTGGACCCCGCCTTCTTCGAGGAGGCCGCCCGCGGCGCCGAGGAGTCGCGCCGCCGCCGCGAGGAGCGCCACCGCGAGCGCGAGGAGCGGACCGAGAGGACCGAGCGGCCCGAGCCGAGCGCCCCGGCCGAGCCCGCCGAGGCCTCTGCCGAGGAGGAGGACCTCGAGGACGAGGGCGAAGACGAGGGGCCCGAGGAGACCGGGCCCGAGGGCGCCGCCGCCGGACCGGAGGGAGCAGGCGGACCGCCGGGCGAGGCGGGAAGCGGGGAGCGGAAGCGCCGGCGCAGACGCCGCCGGGGTCGCCGTGGCCGCGGCCGCGAGGGCGCTCCGGGAACCCCGGGGGCCGAGCAGGCCGCCGGGGGTGCGCCGGAGGGAGAGGCCCCGAGCGCCGAACCCCCCGCGGAGCCGGCGGTTCCTCCGTCCGAGTCGCCGTCCGGTGGCGGTCAGTCCTCGACGCCCGAGCAGGGCTGACCGGACACTCCCCGGCCTGCCGCGCCGCGGGCCCGGCCGCCTTGTTAAGCTTCTGCGCGTGCTGAGGATCGCCTCCGTCGCTGCCGGGCTGGTGCTGCTTGCCGGATGCAAGCCCGCGCCGCACCCGGTGGAGCGGGTGGAGGTCGTCGCCGCCTCGCTCGCCGAGGCGCAGGTCCTCGCGCTCACCCCCGCGCAGGTGCAGACCGAGCTGTCGGGCCGCCTCCTGCCGGACCGCGGGTTCAAGCTCCTCGAGAGCAACACCCGCGGCGTCGAGGGCGCGGTGCGCCTCACCCTCGAGGTGGACGGGGTGCAGGAGCAGACCAACGCCTCCGGGTTACCGGGCACCGAGGAGGTCACCGCCTCGCTCGGCATCCGCCGCAGCACCGACGACGGGGTCGAGCGCATCGCCCTCCAGGCGACCCGCACCCAGCCGGTGGAGGGAGACGCCCTGGAAGGCCGTCAGGAGGCGGCCCGCCGCGCGCTGGACGAGGTGCTCGACAGACTGGTGAAGGAAGCGCGCGTGCACCTCGACGCCCGGAAGCGCGACGACGCGCGCCTGGCGAAGGACCTCCGGAACAAGGACCCGCTGGTCCGTGAGGCGGCGACCGCGGCGCTCGTCTCCCGTCACAACCGAGCGGCCATCCCCGCGCTCGTGGACCAGCTCAAGGGCGACGATCCGCTCGACGTGCGCAGGGCCATCGGTGGGCTGGTCGAGCTGCAGGCCCGCGAGGCTGTCCCCGAGCTGATCGAGATCAGCCGTGGAAAGGATCCCGGGTTCCTCCGCGAGCTGGTTTACGCTCTGGGAGCCATCGGCGGCGAGGAAGCGGAGGCCTACCTGTACACGATGTCGCAGGGACACGATCAGCCCGCGGTGCGCGACGCGGCCCGCCAAGCGCTCGAGGAGATGGAGCGGCACGGTCGTCGCGGCGGTTCGGACAAGCCCTCCCGGAACGCCAGCCTCGCCCCCGGGAGCCACCCCTGATGTCCTTCCGTGGCTGGGCGGTGCTCGCCGCCGGGCTGCTCGGGTGCGCCCACTCGTCGCCGACGCCACCGGAGACCGCCCCGGCAGCCCCGGCCGCGGGCCGCCTCCCGGAGTCCGCCCGCTACTTCCCGCTCGCGGTGGGGAACCGCTGGACCTACGAGGCCTCCTACCTCGGCGAGAAGTCCACTCGCCCCGTGGAGATCGTCGCCTTCCGGGACGGGAGCTACCTGGACAGGGACGGCCGGGTGTATCGGCTCGACCACGAGGGCCTCCGGGACCAGGTGCGCTATCTGCTCCACGAGCCGCTCAATGCCGGAGCCACCTGGACCAGCGTCATCGCCCCCGGGTCGGCCGAGCACTACAAGATCCTCTCCGTCCACGCGCCCTGCGAGGTCCCGGCCGGACGCTTCCCGGACTGCATCGAGGTCGAGAGCCGCACCCTGGCCGACCCGAAGACGCCGGGCCGCTCGCTGGTCAATCGGGTCACCTTCGCCTCCGGGGTCGGCATCGTCCAGGTCCGCACGACGCTGGAGGAGGGCAGCCGGGTCGCTCCGACGGCGGAGCTGCGCCTCACCGCCTTCGAGGTCGCGCCTCCACGGTGAGTGTTGCACCGGGGTGCTAGCCTTTCCGGCACCACCCAGAGCCCGATGGTGCCCTTGGATCGCCAGGACGCGACGCACGCCCAGCTGGTGCTGGAGATGCTGATCGAGTCGGGCACCGACTTCGCGTCTGGCGAGGCCCTCTCCGGGAAACTCGGCCTGTCCCGCACCGCGGTGTGGAAGGTGGTGAACGCCCTTCGCGATCGCGGCTACGCCATCGAGGCGGTGCCCTCCCGCGGGTACCGGCTGGTGCGAGTGCCGGACCGGCTCACCGGGCTGGAGATCTCCCCGCTCCTGGAAACGCACGACCTGGGCCGCACGGTGCACGCCTTCGACTCGATCGGCAGCACCAGCGAGCACGCCTTCCGCCTCGCCGCGGAGGGCGCCGAGCACGGCGAGCTGGTGGTGAGCGAGACGCAGACCGCCGGCCGGGGCCGCCGGGGGCGCACCTGGGCCTCCCCGCCGGGGAAGAACCTGTACTTCTCGGTGGTGCTCCGCCCCGAGCTGCCTCCGCAGCGCGCGCCCGAGCTCACCCTCCTCGCCGCGGTCGCCGTCGCCGAGACACTACAGGGCGACGGGGTGAAGGCCTCCATCAAGTGGCCCAACGACATCCAGGCCGGGGTCAAGAAGATCGCCGGGATCCTCACCGAGCTCTCCGCGGAGGCGGACCGGGTGCACTTCGTGGTGCTGGGCATCGGGGTGAACCTCAACGCCAGCTCGGCGGACTTCCCGCCCGAGGTCGCCGAGATGGCGACGAGCGTGACCCGGGTGCTCGGGCGGAAGGTGAACCGCGCCGCGTTCCTCGCCCGCCTCCTGGGGACACTCGAGGGCTGGCTGGACACGCACGAGCAGGAGGGCTTCGAGCCCGTCCGGGAGCGCTGGCGTGCCCTGTCGTCGACGCTGGGCCAGGAGGTCCTGGTGAAGGCCGAGCGTCGGGAGCTGCGGGGAGTTGCCGAGGACATCGACACCGACGGGGCGCTGCTGCTCCGGACCGAGGATGGCCGGGAGCGCGTGCTGGCCGGGGACGTCGAGCAGGTCCGGCCCAGGGTGCGTCCCTAGCACACGAGCGTCGCGAACGAGCGTCTCCGGATGCTTGACTCCGACCTCGACCACTGGCCCTCTTGGGCCCCGATGCTCCTCACCATCGACGTCGGCAACACCAACACCGTGCTGGGCGTCTTCGACGGGTCGAGGCTCGTCGACCACTGGCGCCTCGCCACCGAGGCCCGCCGGACCTCCGACGAGTACGGGCTGTGGATACGCCAGGTGCTCCAGTGGGCGGGCATCCCGGCCGACGGCATCAAGGCGCTGGCGGTCTCCAGCGTGGTCCCCCCGATGCAGTTCTCCCTGGAACAGATGAGCAAGCGCTACTTCTCGGTGGCGCCGCTGTTCGTCGGGCCGGGGGTGAAGACGGGGATGCCCATTCTCTACGACAACCCGCGGGAGGTCGGGGCCGACCGGGTGGTGAACGCGGTCGCCGCCTACGAGAAGCACCGCGGTGGGCTCGTCGTGGTGGACTTCGGAACCGCCACCACGTTCGACGCGGTCACTCCGAAGGGCGAGTACCTCGGAGGCAGCATCTGCCCCGGGGTGACCATCTCGATGGAGGCGCTCTTCCAGAATGCTGCGAAGCTCCCGCGGGTCGAGTTCGCCCGGCCGCCGGCGGTGGTGGGGAAGAACACCGTGCACTCGATGCAGTCGGGCCTGGTCTACGGGTACGTGGGCCTGGTGGACGGCATCTGCGAGCGGATGGGCAAGGAGCTGGGCTTCCCGGTGCGTGTGGTGGCCACCGGCGGGCTGGCGAGCCTGATCGCCGGCGAATCGCGCTGCATCCAGGAGGTGGACGAGTTCCTGACCCTGGAGGGGCTGCGCATCATCCACGAGCGTAACCACGGCCATGCTTGACGTCTCCCCGAACGTCAGGAAGCACGTCGACCCGGCCGCCCCGGCGCCGCTGCGGATGATGGCCGCCAAGGCGCTGGTCCCGCTGCCGCCGCCGGACATGATCACCGCGCTGTTCCTGCTCACCTCCGACGCGGACGAGAAGGTGCGGACCACCGCCGTGGAGTCAGCGACCAAGCTGCCGGACCGGATCCTCAGCTCGGCGCTCCGGGACGAGGAGGTCGAACCGCCGGTGCTGGGTTGGTTCCTGGACCGGCTCGCCCGGCAGGACGTCTACGCCGAGATGCTGGTCCTCAACGCCAGCACACCGGACGATGCGGTGGCGCGGGCCGCCGGCGTGTGCGGGCTGCGGACGGCGGAGATCATCTCCCAGAACCAGCTGCGGCTTCTCAGGTACGAGGAGGTCGTCCGGCAGCTCTGTCTGAACCCGAGCTGCGGCCCGGCGCTCATCGACGGGGTGTGCGACTTCTGCGTCCGCTCCGGCCTGGTGCTCGCCGACGTCCCGCAGATGCGGGCCGCGCGGGTGCGCATCTATGGCCCCGAGGCGGCGGAGGCTCCACCCGATCCGGGCCCGACCGCCGACGAGGTCATCGAGGAGTTCGGTGCACAGCTGGGAGACGAGAACGCCCCGCCGATGGAGGAGGGCAAGCGGCTCACCCTCGCCCAGCGGATCATGAAGATGAGCATCGCGGAGAAGATCAAGCTCGCGACGAAGGGCAACAAGGAGGCCCGGAGCTATCTCCTCCGCGACAGCAACAAGCTGGTCGCGGTGGCGGTCATCCGCAGCCCGAAGATCACCGACGGGGAGATCCTCGCCGTGGCCAACAACCGCGCCGCGCTCGATGACGTGCTGCGGGTCGTCTACAACAACCGCGAGTGGCTGAAGGACTACCGGGTGAAGGTGGCGCTCACCAAGAACCCGAAGGTGCCGCTGCCGGTGGCGATGAAGTTCCTCTCCCAGCTGCGGGAGTCCGAGGTGAAGGACCTGGCGCGGAACAAGAACGTGCCGTCGGGCGTGCAGGTGCTGGCCCGGAAGATGCTCGACAAGAAGAACGCGCCGAAGAAGGAGGAGAAGTAGCCCCGCTCAGGCGACCGCCGGCTCGTCGGTGCCGGGGTCCGGCTCGCCGCCCACCGGCTCGAGCGACGGCGCCGGCTCCTGGGCGGGCGCGGCAGGCTCGGCGAGCAGCTGGCTCGCCACCGACACCGCCTTGAGCGCCTTCTCCCGCGCCCGCTCCTCGCCTTTGAGCCGGGCGTAGAGGCGGGTGACCCGATCGCGGTTCTTCCGGCCCTCGTCCTCGAGCTCCGCCAACCGCGCGTGGAGCGACTCCAGCTCCTCGGGCAAGACGGCCGGTGGTTGCTCCCGGAGTCGGGCCAGCTCGGCCTCGGCGACCTCGGCGCGCTCGCGCATGTCCTGGGCCTGTCGCTCCGCGCCCTCGGCATGGGCCCGGTTCAGCTCCAGATCGCGCTGGGCGGCGGCGAGCTGGTCCTCCAGCGCGCGCCGCGCCTCGTCCCCCTCGCCCTGTCCGCCGCCCTGGAGCGCCTGCTCGAGGCGCCGCCTTTCTTGAACGACCTGGTCCAGCCGGGTCTGCAGCGACTTCAGCTGTCCGTCTCGGCGGGCGAGCTCGTTCTTCAGCTCGAGCTCGCGCTGCTCGGCCTGGGTGTGCTGATCGCGGAGATCTCCCACCAGCTGCTGGGCGGCGTGGAGCCCGGACTGGAGCCGGAGCACCTCGTCTCCCTCGCCCGCGGGGCCGACCTCGCCAGAAACGTGCCCTCCCAGCTCTTGCTGAGCCGCGTGGACCTCGGCAGCAAAGGCCCGGGCCTGCTCGTCCTCGGCGGAGACGAGGTCGTCCGGCGCGAGCTCGGCCATCTCCGCCTCGGGCGCGGGCTGCGCGCCCCCGTAGCCGACCTGGACCATCGTCGGCCCTTCCTCGTCCGCGGTCAGGCCCGAGAAGTCGTCCTCGGCGGAGGCCGCCCGCGGCGGCGGAGGGGGAGCGGCGGCCTTGCGGGCCGGGGAGGGAGACGGCGCGGGCGGCGGGGCCTTCGCGGCACGAGGGACGGGGGCCGGGGTCGCGACCTCGTCGAACGCGGCGTCGATGAGGTCGAGGTCCGGATCGCCCGTGACGGTGGCCTCCTCCTCGAGCACCAGCGGCGTCTCCTCGTGCGAACCGGAGAGCCGGGCGATGGTGGCCTGCAGCTTCTGCATGTCGACCGGCTTGGCCAGGTACTCGTCGGCCCGGTTCTTCAGCCGGGCGTGGGCCTCGAACCCCTCCGGGTTGCCCACGATGACCACCGGGATGGCCTTGAGCGCGTCGTCCTTCTTCAGCTTTCCGACGAGGAGGTACCCGTTCTGACCGCCGGCGAGCTCCACCGCGAGCACGATCACGCCCGGCGGCCGGCGCCTCAGGAGATCCACGACGCCGCGTCCGTCGGTGGTCTCCTCCACGGTGTGGCCGCGCTGCTGGAGGGAGTTGCGGATGCGGCTCGAGAGGGCGCTGTCACCCTCGACGATCAGGACGTGCGTGGGCATCGACGAGCCGAGAGGCTATGGCCACGGCCCCACGGTGGGCAAAAAACTTCAGTTCTGGAAGCCCGCGGGGATCAGCTCGAGGGCCGGGTTCCGCGGCGGGATGGGCAGCATCGGAGGCCGCTGCCGGACCGGCGCCACGACCTCGGGCGGAGGGCTGGAGGGGGCCGTGGGATCCATCTCCCGGAGCGTGCGGCGGAGGCCCGCCTCGTCCATGTCCGAGACCAGCTCGTACACCAGCCCACCCGAGCGCCAGCTCGCGACGCTGAAGCCACGCACCGTGCGCAGGCCGACCTGGGGCCAGGTGGCCACCGAGGGGATCTCCCGCTCCGGATCCTCGACGACGAAGAGGCCGAGGCGGCGGTCCGCGCCGCGCTGCTCCGCCGGCGGCAGCTGGTAGACGACGTAGGCCGCGTCGTGCTCGCGGAGGTTGGACAGCCGCGCGCCGGCGATGGTGGCGCCGGGCAGGTGAGGGAGCGGGACCCGGGTGCTCATCTGGTCGCCGAACCAGCGCTCGACGTCGGCGCGGCTGGCGGCGGTGAGCTCATAGGGGAGGCGCCGCTGGTAGCGCATCGCCGCGTCCTCGAGGAGCTGCTCGCGGTGCCCCGGTCGGAGCTCGAGATAGACGACGCCGGCGGTCGCGGCGGCCAGGGCCAGGCTTCCCCAGCGGGCCCAGGACAGCATCTGCACCCGCCGGTTCTCCCGCCGGATGCCCGCGCGCAGCAGGGCCCGGAGGGCCTCGGGGGCGGGTCCGCGGGTGCGGATCTGTGCGCTTCTGCGGAGCGCACCCTGGAATGCCGCCTCCCGCGACAGCCGTGCGCGGCATCCGGGGCAGCTGGCTGCATGACCTTCGAGGTACCCGCGCTCCGTCTCGTCGAGCTCGCCGTCCAGGTACGGATAGATGAGCGGGTCGAGTTCTGGGCAGGTCATGGGCGGCCCCGTGGGGCTCGGGCAGATGTCTAGCCCGGGAATCCCCGATCTGGCCAGCGACCGACCTGGAAGGGCCCGTCAGCCCGTACGGCGGCGGCGGTATGCGCCCAGGTCGACCGGGGCCTCTGGGGCCTCGAGCTTCTCGGCGGGGAGAACACCCTGATCGGCCGCGTAATCCCGAAGAGATTTCTGGAGCGCCTTCCGTCCACGGAATAGCCGGCTCATGACCGTTCCCACCGGGACATCGAGGATCTCCGCGATCTCCTTGTAGGAGAACTCCTGGAGGTCGGCGAGGATGACCACCAGGCGGAAGTCGATGGGGAGGCCGTCGATGGCCTTCAGGACATCGTCCGAGAGCAGACGGTCGAACATGTACTGCTCGGGGTTCGCGGCGTAGTCGCTGGCGTCACGGCTGATGAAGGCCTCGTGGACCGCCTCGCGCTCCGAGCCCTCGGTGACGTTCCGCTCCTTCACCTTGCGGCGATACCGGTTGATGAAGGTGTTGGTGAGGATCTTGAAGAGCCAGGCCTTGATGTTGGTCCCGCGCTCGAACTTGTCGAAGAAGCGGTAGGCCCGCATGCAGGTGTCCTGCACCAGGTCCTCGGCGTCTCGCTCGTTCTTGGTCAGCCGGAGTGCGGCGGAATAGAGGGGGTCCAGATGGGCCAGCACCAGCCCCTCGAATTCATTCTTGGTGCGGTGGTTGTGGC
>DASXGF010000520.1:0-2294 GCA_036489275.1 Myxococcaceae bacterium
CGCCCGCGCCTTGCTCGAAGCACACGGTCTGGCCTCCACGCCCACGAGCCCCCAGCCGGAGTGGGGCACCGCGCACCGTCTCGTGCCGCTCGGAGGCGGCTTCCTCGAGCTCGTCTCGGTGACCCATCCGGAGATCGCCGAGAAGAACCCGGTGGGACGCTGCGTCGCCCGCTCTGCGTCCACGCGCTCGCTCGCGTTCTGGGCCGTCCGTCCCGAGTCGCTCGGGCCCGTCGCCACGCGGCTCGGCCTGACCGTCGGCGAGGGTGAGCGACACCGCGGTGACGGCACTGCCTACAGCTGGCAGGTCGCGGGCCTGGACGTCGCAGTCGAATACGGGCTTCCCTTCTTCATCCACTGGCTCGCCTCGGGGAGATTGCCTCACCGATTGCCACTCAAGCACGAGGCACGGCCCGAGGGATTCGCGTGGATCGAGGTGGGAGGAGACCTGGCGCGACTCGCCGACTGGCTCGGTCCGGCCGACCTTCCGCTTCGCCGTGGGCACGACGAGCGGCCGCTGGTCCGCTGCGCGCTCCGCACCGATCGCGGGGAGATCGTCCTCGGTGGCTGACCTGCCCGTGCGCATCGTCGACGCCCACACCCATCTGCTGCCGGACCGACTCGCGCGCGCCATCCGCGCCTACTTCATCCAGGCGATTCCGCCCGAGTCCTTCCCCTACGCGCCCGAGCCCGCCGCCGCCCACGCCGCGCTCCGCGAGGCCGGCGTCGCCCGCTGCTGGTCACTCGCCTACGTACGGCGCCCGGGATCGGCGTCGGCGCTCAACCGCTGGATGGCGGAGACCTGGCTGGGCGACGCGCTGGTCGAGCCCGCGGGCACCGTGCACCCGGGCGACGAGGTGAGGACGGTGGTGGACGAGGCGCTCGGGCTCGGCCTCCGGCTGTTCAAGCTGCACTGCGCGGTGGGGGAGTTCTCGCTGGACGACGCGCGGCTCGCGCCGTTCTGGGTCCGGGTGTCGGACCGGGGGCTCCCGGTGGTGGTGCACCTCGGTCACTCGCCGGCCGGACCGACCGAGGCCGAGGAGCTGGCCACCCTCGACCGCGTGGCGACCGCCTGGCCCGAGGCGCGCATCGTGCTGGCCCACCTCGCCGCCCCCGCGGTGCACGAGGCGCTGGCCCTCCTCCGCACCCACCGCTCGCTCCACGCCGACCTCACCCCGGTGCTCTTCCATCCCGCTCCGCTCTCGCCCGGCGACCTCGACGGGGTGGCCGGGAAGATCCTCTTCGGCTCGGATCTCCCCAGCCTCGGCATCTCCTTCGCCGAGGTCGTCGCCCACGTGCGCGGGCTCGGCCTCGGCCCAGAGGAGGAGCAGGCGGTCTTCGCGGGCAACGCGGACCGCCTGGTCCCGCCGCGGACGCCGCCCGGGCTCACTGGGTCGTGAAGGTCCGCGGGGCGCTGATGCTCTCGTTGAGCGTGTTGCCGCCGGCGGGAAGAATGGCCGCCCCGCCGGCGAAGTCGTCGATGCTCGCCCACGGCGCCACGGCGACGATGCTCCAGCTGTAGGCGGTCGCCGCCGGCAGCACGACGCCGAGCGTGCCCAGGTCGGGGATGCGTCCGGTCGCTCCGGTGGTGAGGAGATAGTAGACCGGCGCGCTGGCACTGGCCGTGGTGATGACCACGAAGTGCAGTCCGCCGCTCAGCTGGCTCCAGGTGAAGTCCGTGGTGGTCGACACGGCGGTCGCGTTGTTGACCGGCGTCGACTGGAGCGCCGGGGAGAGGAGAGCCACGGTGGCGCCGGTCGCCCCCGCGGCGATGCCCCTCGCCAAGGTGATGGTGGCCCCGCCGGTGACCGAACCCGAGGCGGTGACCGTCGCGGTCGACCCGATGCCGGACGGTACGGGGTAGTTGAAGGAGGTCGCCGCGGTGGCGTCCGACCCGACGCCGAAGGTCGCCCCGTCGGCGAAGGCGATCCCGAGCGTCTTGCCGGCGAGCGTCACGCCGGCGGGAACAGTCACCGATCCGCTGATGGTGCTGGCGACGGGAGCAGTCATCGCGATGGCGACCGAGTTGGTGCTTCCACCGTTGGCCACGGCCACCCCGCTGGCGACGCCGTAGCCCCTGTACGCAGTGGGAATCCCGGTGGTCGGGGTCCACTGAAGGGCGTGGACGTTGCCGGTGGTCGCCGCCGGTCCACTCCAGTCGAGGCTCATGGTCCAGGGATTGGTGGTGAAGGTCGACCCATCGGTGGTCTCCGGGGAGCCCCAGGCCACCGCCGTCCGGTCGGAAGCCGCCGGGAGGGCGTCTCCCCCGCTCACCGAGCCGCTCACCGAGCCGCTGT
>DASXGF010000615.1:0-3213 GCA_036489275.1 Myxococcaceae bacterium
TCGGAGAAGAAGGCGATCGGGTAGAGCTCGAGGCGGAAGTGCGGAGCGAAGAAGAGCCCGATGCTGTACGGGCGGAGGATCGACCCGGCCCCGACGTTCCCGTAGGAGAGGTTCCGGTTGATGAAATCCGAGCCGAGCTCCACCGCGAACTTCCACTGGTGCCGCGGGCCCTCGTAGCCCTCGTTGGCGCCGGCGTCGACCGCGACGGGCGTGTCGGCGAGCGACTTCTCACCGGGCGGCGGCGGGGTGGGTGTCACCGGAAGCGGGAGCGGCTCCGCGGCCGCGGCGCCCACGGCGGCGGCTCCGACCGCCGGTGCGGCAGTCGGAGGAGTGGTGCTCATGGTGTCCGGACCGGGGGCGGCCGCGGTCCCGGCCGCGACCGCGCCGCCGGCACCGACGCTCGCGTTCCCTCCGCCAGAGGCGAGATTCCCCACGTCGCCGCTGAGCGTCTGCAAGCTGGAGTTCGTGAGCTTCCCGGCGCTGGTGAGCGGGAACGACCAGTTCTGCGCGGCCTTCCCCGGCTTGTCCAGCCAGGAGAGCTGGACCTCCTTGCCCTTCCCGGACTTCGCCTTGGCGACGCCGCCGACCAGGAGGCCGGTGACCTGCGCGCTCTTCATCTTGTTCCAGTCGGGCTTCTTCTTGGTGAAGACCCGGCTGGACGGAACGCAGGTGTACGTCCGGCAGAGCGCGCCCGAGATCTGACTCCCGACCTGCGACTTCTTGTCGCCGGTGATCGGAGCGATGGTGATCTTCGGCGCGGCCTCGGCCGTGAGGGCGCAGACCAGCAGGCCCAGCGCGGCGAGTCTTCCGTGAAATGACATCCGGTGTCCTCCGGGAGCGCGGAGCGAGAGGACGGCGTGGAGCAGGCCGCCCATTGGGCCCAGCACCACGATGCTCCCCTCTCCGTCGTCACGCGGCAAGGTTTCGTCCGCTGTGGACCCGACGGCTCCGGTGTACCAGGATGTGGTCTCCGACCGGGCCCTTAGCTCAGCGGTCAGAGCTGTCGGCTCATAACCGATTGGTCCCAGGTTCGAATCCTGGAGGGCCCACTCGTCGCACCCCGGTCCATCCCACCTCGCGGCCGGGACGCCGGAAAACTTCAGTCACAGGAATTCGCCGTCAGCGGTGCGCGGTCGCCGAGAGGAGCAGCGCGGCGAAGAGCCCGGCGAGATACACGAGGCTGAAGAGGAACGTCTGCCTCGCCCAGGCCTTCTGCTCGCGGCGCACCACGCCGCGGACGACGATCGCGAGGAACGCGCCGCCGAGCACCAGCGCCACGACGAGGTACAGCGGGCCGGCCACGCCGAAGGGCACGAGGAGCACGCTGAGGACCACCAGCACAACGGTCCACACCAGCATCCAGATGCGGGTCGCGCCGTCGCCCTCGACCAGCGGAAGCGCGAGATGGCCGGCCTTCCGGTACTCGTCCTTGCGGAAGAGGGCGATGGCCAGGAAGTGCGGCATCTGCCAGGCGAAGAGGACGCCGAAGAGCAGGAGCCCACCGGCGCCGATGTGCCCGCTCACCGCGGTCCACCCCATGAGCGGCGGAAGCGAGCCGGGGATGCCGCCGACCAGCACCGCCAGCGGGCTGCGCGGCTTCAGCGGAGTGTAGGCCGCGACGTAGCTCACCAGCGCGAGGAACCCGAGCGCACCGGTGAGGCCGTTGCTCGCCAGCGCGAGGAGCGGAAGCGAGAACACGGCCAGCACCAGCCCGAACCCGAGAGCGACGGACGGCTCCATCCGCCCGGAAGGAAGCGGCCGCAGCCGCGTCCGGGCCATGAAGCGATCACGGTCGCGCTCGATGAAGCAGTTCAGCGCATTGGCCGCGCCCACCGTGCCCGCGGTCCCGAGCAGCGTCGCCACCCACCGGGAGACCGACAGCTCGCCCGGGGCGAGCCACATCCCGCCGGCGAGCGTGCAGAGCACGAGGCTGGAGAGGCCCGGCTTGAGGAGCGAGACCAGATCGGCGGCGGGAGACACCGCCCTGGGCAGGGCGCGGACGGTCATGGAGCGCCACCCGATTACCCGGGCCGGAGCCCCGCTTCAAGGGGGGCCTGCCTCCGAGGTCGGCTCAGCCCCCCGCACCTTGCTCAGCGTGCGAGAGCCTGCGCGTCGGCCGCGTGCTCGCCCCGGGGCTCCAGCTCGAGGTACTTGGCCGCCGTCACCCTCGCCTTCTCCCGGGTGCGGCGGTCCGAGCCGAGGAAGCGAGCGTAGAAGAAGTAGGTGTCGGCGCCCTGCGGGTCGGTGTCCAGGGCGCGGCGGAAGGTCTCGTCGGCCCGGGTACGGTCGCCCTGCACCTCGTAGGTGCGGCCGAGCTCGGTCAGGGCCTCGGCGATGCGTGAGCCCTGTCCGATGAACTCCTGGCTGGCGCGGGTGAGCTGGTCGACGCTCTTCGGGTAGTCCTTCTTCTCGCGGTAGACGATGCCGAGCTGGAGGCGCGCGTCGGGGTTCTTGGCCTTCGGGTCGGCCAGCGCCTTGCCGTACTGGGCGGCGGCGTCGTCCAGCCGGCCCTGCCGGAAGTACACCTGCCCGAGCATCACCATCAGCCGCGGGCTCTCGCCCATCGTGCGGATGGCGGTGACCAGGGCCTCCTGCGCGGCGGTGGCCCCCTCCGGCTTCTGCATGAGCGCGCGAGCGAGGTCCACGTAGGCCTGGGCGCGGCTCGGATCGGCCTTGACCGCCTCGCGCATCTCGCGGACGGCGGCGTCGGTCTGCCCTTCCACCAGGAGCCGCTTGCCACGAAGGAGGTGGAGCTCGGGGTTGGCGCGGTCGAGCGCGAAGCCCTCCTCGTCCTCCTTGGCGGCGAGCGCGGTGGCCGCGGCCCGGTCGACCGGCACCCCGGTCGCGTCGGCGACCCTGCGGGCCACGTCGGGCGGGATGCCGGCGATGGCCGCCTGGACGCGACTCACCAGCAGCGCGCGGGCCAGGTGCGCCACCGCCAGCTGCCGCGGCGACGGCGGCGGATCGGCGTCGAGCAGCTTCTTGAGGCTCACCGCGGCGGCGGGGAAGAGCGTGGCGTTGTCCGAGTCGAGCGCGAGCAGCGCCCGGCCGAGCAGCGACTCCGGGTGGTCCCTCTCGTAGCGGAGGGCAAATCCATAGTTCTGGTCCGCGGCCCGCGAGTCGCCGAGGCGGCGATGGAGCGTTCCCAGCGCCGAGTAGACGCGTGGATCGCTGGGGGCGGCCTGCTGAGCCTTCTCCAGGCTCTCGCGGGCC
>DASXGF010000711.1:0-11804 GCA_036489275.1 Myxococcaceae bacterium
GGGTGAGCTGGGCGTGTTCCTCGGCAAGCTGGCCATCGGTCAGTCGCTGACCCAGGACGAGCGGCGGCGGATGCGCCTCGAGCTCGTCGACCTCGCCAAGGCCATCCCGGCCCTCGCCATCTTCGCCGCCCCGGGAGGGCTCCTCCTGCTGGCGGCGCTGGCCAAGGTGCTGCCGTTCAGCATCCTCCCCAGCGCGTTCCAGGGGCCGCGTCGAGCGGCGCTGCCGGCCGGAGTGGCCAACGCCGCCGTCAGGCTTGCTCGCCCCGGCGACGTACCTCCGTGATGAGGCGCCGGAGCTGCTCGTTGGTCGCCGCGTAGTCCTGGCGCCCGCGGTCCGCCGAGACTTGCTGCTCGAGCTTGGGGAGCAGCGGGACCAGGTGCCTCGCCGAGGCGGCGTTGCCCTGCACCAGCCACATCAGCGCCTGCAGCACTGCAGCGCGGGTCTCGGGCTCCTTGTCCGTCAGATGGTCGCTGAGCGCCTTGACCGCCTCGGGCTTGCCCATCCGGCCGAGCTCGAGCGCGGCGCGCTGCCGGACCGGTCCCTCGGCGTCACCCAGCTTTCCGGTCCAGCAATTCATGGCCGCCTTGCACTGGGCGGCGGCGCGCAGCGGGGCCTGGAAGACCTTCACCGTCTTCAGCCGGTTCGTGGCGACCTCGTCCACCGGGAGATTGCAGCCGTACTTCTTGCAATCAGCGGCGGTGGCCTTCGGCTCGTCCGCGGCGATGCGGTCCATCGTCGGCTGGTCGCGCTCGTCCCCGAGCATTCCAAGCGCGCCGATGGCGTACTGGCGGGCCTCCCACGGCCCGTGCGCGGCCGAGCGCTGCAGGGCGGCGATGGCGTCGCGGCCGCCGATGAGCACCAGCGCCCGGGCGTACTCGGCCCGGGCGAGGGGCTCGGACTCGTCGAGCAGCGGCTCCAGGGCCTTGCGCCCCTCGGCGGAGCGCATCTTCCCCAGCGTGCTCGCCGCGGCCATGCGGGCGTAGAGCGTCTGCTCCGGCGCCGAGGTGCGGTACGACAGTTGCTTCACCAGTGCCGGCTCGGCCGAGGAGGCGCGGAAGTCGCCCAGCGACTCGGCGGCCCGCACCAGCACCACCGCCTCCACCACGTCGTTCGACCGGGCCCAGGACGACAGCTCGCGGTCCTTCCCCTCCAGCACGGTGGTGAGCGCGTCGGCGGCCGGCTTGCCGACCTGGAACAGCGAGAAGCTGGCCTCCTGGGCGAAGACGGTGTTTCCCCGCTGCTTGAACATCGCCTTGAGCAGGGCGGGGATGGCCCGCGGATCGCCGATCTCCCCGAGCGCGACGATGGCCCGGCGGTTCACCGCGGGCGGGCTCTTGTCGTCGAGCGCCAGCTCCACCAGGGTGGGGACGGCGGACTGGGCCTTGATCTCGCCGAGGGCGGCGATGGCGTCCTGGCGGACGTAATCGTCGCGGCTGCGGAGCAGGGAGATGAGCGCGGTGGCCCCGCGGGGGTCCTTGATGTCGCCGAGGGCCTGGGCGATGGCGGCGTTCATCCGCGAGGTGGCGCCGTCGGCGGTGTTCACGTCGAGCGCGGCGGCCAGCGGGTCCACGCTCGAGGGGTCCTTCAGCTCGCCGAGGGCGCGGGCGATGACCGCGCGGGTCTCGGGGCTCTTCTCCGAGGCCAGGCGGGCGTTGAGCATCGGGGCAAAGCGCTTGTCGAGCCGCTTGCTGGAGCGAAGCGTCTCCAGGACCCGCACCTTCTCGCTGGGGCGCTGGGCGGCGTCGAGCTGGTCCTCCCAGTAGCCCGGCGTGCTCGGATCCTTGCTGCAACCGACGGCGAGGAGGCCCAACGAGAGCGCCAGTGCGACCGCAGTTGCGGTGCGTCCCATCCGTCCCCTCCGGGGGTGTCCGTCCCGAGAAAAGTCTCGTGGGTTTTACGCCAATCGCCCGGTTGCTTCCAATCCAGCGCGGCGGGCGCGAGAGAGCGCCATGGTCGGACGCGACCCCGGGTAGAGTGCTGGCCCTCCGCTCGTGAGCCCCGAGGCCTACACCCGCCGCCAGGTCCTGGTCGACCGCCGATTCCAGCTGAAGTACGCCGTGGGCCTCGCCCTGGGAGGCGCATCGCTGTGCGCGGCCTTCGGCGGCGCGGTGTGGCTGGCGCTGCACCAGGCCCGCGAGACGCTCGGACCCGAGGCGCAGGCCACGCTCCAGGGCACCGAGACCACCGTCCTGGTGCTCACCGCGTTCATGGCGCTGGTGATGGCGCTGGTGCTCTCGCTGGTGGGACTGCTCGTCTCCCACCGGGTGGCCGGCCCGATGCGGGTGCTGCGCGGTCAGCTCCGCCGCCTCGCCGAGGGCGGCTTCCCCCGCTGGCGTCCGCTCCGGAGCCACGACGAGCTGCGGGACGTCTTCGCCGAGTTCCACGCCACCGTCGACGCGCTTCGCCGTCGCGAGCACGAGGAGCTGTCCGCCGTCGAGTCGGTGCTGGCCACCGGGAGCGGGAGCAGCGGTCGGGCCACCCTCACCGCGCTCGCCGAGGCCAAGCGCGCGCGGCTGGACGGGCTCGAGGATGGCTGAGAGGGGCGCCGGGGCAGCGCGCGTCGCCTTCTTTGGCACGCCGGCGTTCGCCGTGCCCACCCTCCGCGCCTGCCAGTCGGTGGGCACGCTGGTCGCGGTGGTGACCCAACCTGACCGTCCCAGGGGCCGCGGGCAGCACGTCACGCCCTCACCGGTGAAGGAGGAGGCGGAACGGGCAGGGCTCGCCGTGCTCCAGCCGCCGAAGCTGAAGGGGACCGACTTCGGCGAGCGGCTCCGCGCGTTGCGCCTCGACGTGGCGGTGGTCGCCGCGTACGGGCGCATCCTGCCCATCGACGTGCTCTCCGCGCCGCGGCTCGGCTGCGTCAACGTCCACGCCTCGCTGTTGCCGCGCTGGCGCGGGGCGGCTCCCATCCAGTGGGCGATCGCCTCGGGGGACACCGAGACCGGCGTCTGCCTCATGCAGATGGAGGCCGGCCTGGACACCGGACCCGTGCTCGCGCTGCGCCGCACGCCCATCGGTCCGGGCGACACCTCGGAGTCGCTGCACCAGCGTCTCTCCGAGCTGGGAGGGGCGCTGGTCCGCGAGGAGCTGCCTCGCTTCCTGGCCGGCGAGCTGACGCCCCGGCCCCAGCCAGAGGAGGGCGTCACCCTCGCGCGGATGGTGGAGAAGGAGGACGGGCGGCTCGACTGGACCCGGCCAGCGGTGGAGCTGGAGCGGCGGGTGCGCGCCTTCGTCCCGTGGCCAGGCGCGTGGCTGCCGCTCGGGAAGGAGCTCCTCAAAGTCTGGCGAGCGGAGGTCGTGCCGGGCTCCGGCGCACCGGGCACCGTGCTCTCCGCGCACGGGACGCTCGATGTCGCGTCCGGCGAGGGCGCGCTTCGCCTGCTCGAGGTGCAGCCCGAGGGAAGGCGGCGGATGACTGCCGCCGAGTTCCTGAGCGGACATCGCCTGAGGCAGGGCGAGCGTCCCTTCGGAGGAGGCGTGCCATGAACGTGCTCGTGCTCCACGGACCCACGCTGCAGTTCCTCGGCCAGCGCGCCGGAGATTCGCCCGGCCTCACCCTGGCCGACGTGGACCGTCGCCTGGCGGAGAAGGCCCGGTCGCTGGGCCACGTTCTGCGGACGCTGCAGAGCAACCACGAGGGCGCGCTGGTGGATGCGCTGTGGGAGCAGCGCGCCTGGGCCGAGGGCGTGGTGCTGAACCCGGGACCGCTCGCGCCCGGCTCGCACGTGCTTCGGGCCGCAGTCTCCGCGTCGCGGATGCCCGTGGTGGAGGTCCTGCTCGCGCCGGCGAAGGGACGGGCGGCGATGCAGCGCCGCTCGCTCCTCCGGGAGGTGTGCGCGGCGCACGTCGCCGGCACGGGCGCCGAGGCGTACCTCGAGGCGCTGGAGCGGCTGTCCCGCGCGGCGAGCAAGGCCACCGCAGCCCGGACCGCCAAGACGATCGGACGTGCGCCGGGCCGTCCCACGGCCGATGCGTCGAGGGCGGCCGCCTCTCCAACGGCTCCCGCTGGCGCGGCGCGTACCACCGGGAAGACCCCCGTGCCTGCCGCGGCGCCGGCGACGAAGGCCACGAAGTCGCTCGGACCTGCCCGCGCAGAGACGGCTCCGGGCCGGAGCGCCGAACCAGCCACCGCGCGGGCGCCGGCCGCCGCTGCCGTGGAACCGGCGCCGGCGGGCGCGGGGAAGACGCTCGGCCGGGCGGCGCCACACCCGGCGGCGGGCACCCGTCGTCCGGGCGCAGGGCTCACCCGGGCGGAGGTGCGCGCACGGATCGCCGATCGACTCGCCAGCCGGATCACCGCGGCGGGCCTCGCCACCTGGGCGCGCGGAGAGTGGGTGGCTCTGCAGGGCGGTGCAGCCGCGGAGGCCGGTCAGCGCGACCAGCTGGAAGAAGTGCTCCAGGCGCTGTTCCTCGCGGTGCAGCCGAAGGGAGCGCTCAGCGACCACCAGCTGGTGGAGTGGATGGCGGCGCTGGAATGAATGCGCGTGCGGTGGCCATCGACGTGCTGGCTCGCGTCGAGGCGACCGATGCCTACCTGAACGTGGTCCTCGACCAGCGGCTGGCCGAGGCGCCTCTGCGCGACCCGCGTGACGCCGGGCTCGTCACCGAGCTCTGCTACGGCGCGACCCGCCGGCGGCTCGGGCTGGACCGGGTCATCGCCGGGTTCTCGGATCGCAAGCTGCCGGCGCTCGAGGACCGGGTGCTGGCCGCGCTGCGCATCGGCAGCTACCAGGTCTTCTTCTCCCGCGTGCCCCGGCGCGCGGCGGTCTCCGAGACGGTGGAGGGGCTGAAGCAGCTCGGGCTCTCCCGTGCCTCGGGCTTCGTCAACGCCGTGCTCCGCAAGGTGGCCGGCGTCGAGTCCATCCCGCTGCCTCCGGAGTCGGACCTCGCCGAGCACCTCTCCATCCGGGAGAGCCATCCCCGATGGCTGGTCGAGCGGTGGCTGCGCCGGTACGGCCGCGCGGGGGCGGAGGCGATGCTGGCCGCCAGCAACGAGTCGCCTCCGGTGACCGTCCGGACCAACACCCGGGGGGGCACGCGCGAGGAGCTCGGCGCGCTCTTCGCCGAGGCAGGGCTCGAGGCCATTCCCACCGTGCGCTCGCCGGTGGGCTTCCGCCTGCCGTCACCCGGCCCGGTGGAGGACCTGGTCGGATACGCCGAGGGCCGCTTCCAGGTCCAGGACGAGGCGGCGCAGCTGGTCGGCCTGTACTCCGCCATTCCCGAAGGAGCGCGGGTGCTGGATGCCTGCGCCGCTCCCGGCGGCAAGGCCTGCCACCTGGCGGAGACCCATCGGGTGCTCGCCGTGGACCTGTACGCGGCGAAGCTGGAGAAGATCCGCTCCGAGGCCCGGCGGCTCCGCCTCGAGGATCGCATCGAGGTCCTGGCGCACGATGCGACCGATCCGTTTCCCGACTCCATCGGGAGCGTGGACGCGGTGCTGCTCGACGCGCCGTGCACCGGCCTCGGCACGCTCCGCCGACACCCCGAGCTGCGCTGGCGCCGCGTGGAGGCGGACCTTCCTCGGCTGGCCACCCTGCAGCGCCGCATCCTCGAGCGGTGCCAGGAGGTGGTGCCGCCTGGTGGCCTGCTCGTCTACGCGGTGTGCAGCACCGAGCCCGAGGAAGGGCAGGACCAGGTGGAGCTGTTTCTCCGCAGCCATCCCGACTTCACCGTCGAGACGCCGCCCGTGGCAGAGCGGATGGGCTGGCCCCTCAGCCAGGGGGCGCTGCGCACGCTTCCCGGTCCCGAAGGGATGGACGGCTTCTACGCGGCGAGGCTCCGTCGTCTGGAGTGAAGCGGGTGATTTTTCGTGCCCTCCCGGCGTCTGGAGTCGGCACAATGCCCCGCCCGTTCAAGGAGAAGCCCATGACCCGCGCGCTCGCCGTCGCGCTGTGCCTCGCCGCCGTTCCCGCGCTCGCCTTCGAGGGCGTCATCGAGACGAAGATGACGATGAACCGCAGCGCCGTGGAAGGCCAGCCGGCCGGTACCAACCAGGTCTCCGGCACAGGTCTCATCTCGGTGAAGGGGCTCAGCAGCCGCATGGAGCAGCAGATGAGCATCCCCGGAATGGGCGGAAGGAAGATGATCGTCATCCACCGCGCGGACGAGCCGAACACCACGTACATCCTCAACGACGCGAGCAAGACCTACAGCAAGAACACCATCGACAAGAACGACGAGGCGGAAGCCTCCAAGTGGACGGTGAAGAAGCTCGGCAAGGACACCGTCGCAGGCCGGAGCACCGAGCACGTGGCGGTCAACCGGGAAGGCGGGCAGGACCACCTGGAGGTCTGGGTCGACAAGAACCTCGTCTCGGCAGGTGATCTGGAGAAGGCGTTCAATGCCGGAGGCCGGGGAGAGTCCGGCTGGTGGGCAGCGCTGAGAAAGGAAGGCGTGGCGGGCGTGCCACTGAAAGTCATCGCGAAGAACAGCAAGGGCGAGACCTCCGTGACCTGGGAGGCGACCTCGGTGAAGTCGCAGTCGGTGCCCGACTCGGCGTTCGCCGTCCCCGCTGGCTACACCGAGAGCAAGGGCTTCGGCGGGATGGGAGCCCCCGGCGGCGCGAGCCGCGAGGAGATGCTGCAGAAGCTCACGCCCGAGCAGCGCAAGCAGGTCGAGGAGATGATGAAGCAGCACCAGGGCGGGGCGAAATAGCCCTCGGTCCCCGGGCGACGGCCCGATCACTCCTCGCCGTTGGCTGCCGCCTTGAACGCGTCGAGCACCGCCTGCGAGGCGCGGTCGAGGTACTTGCCCTTCCGCACCAGCAGGCCGATGGGCCGGGTGAAGGAGCCCTCGGCGAAAGGCCGCGCGACGAGCGTCCCCTGAGCGAGCTCGTGCTGCACGGTGGCCGAGGGAAGGATGGAGACCCCGACGCCCATCTCCACGGCGCGCTTGATGGTCTCGACGTTGTCCATCTCCATCACCGGGTCCAGCTCCACGCCCTTCTCGCGCAGGAGCCGGTCCAGCGCCTTGCGGGTGGGCGCCTCGCGATCGAAGGCGATGAACGGGTTGTCGGCCAGCGCGGTGACCGAGATCTTGGACTTGGCCGCGAGCGGGTGGTTGGGAGCGAAGACCACCGACAGCTTGTCGTCGCGGAAGGGAATGATGTCCACGCCGGCGCGCGGCTGGGGGTAGGCCACGACGCCGATCTCCGCCGCGCCGAGGATCACGTCGTCGTAGACCTGATCGCTGCGGCGGTAGATGAGCCGCATGTTCACCTTGGGATGCGTCTTCAGCAGGCCCTTCTGGATGCTCTGCAGCTCGTGCAGCCCCACCGAGTAGATGGTGGACACGGTGCAGGTGCCGGCGACGTCCGCCGACTGCTCGCGGATCTCCTGCTCCACCTCGCCGAAGCGGGAGAGGATCTCCTTGCAGCCGCGGAAGAGGCGCTCACCGGCCGGCGTGGGAGTGACCTGCCGGGCGCTGCGGCTGAGGAGCTTCTGCTCGTACCGATTCTCCAGTGCGCGGATCTGCTGGCTCACCGCGGACTGGGTGACGTGGTTCAGCTGGGCGGCGCGCGAGAAGGAGCCGGTCTCGACGACGTCGCAGAACATCTTGAGCGACTCGAGTTGCATGAGGCACCCTCATTCGAAGGATGCGACGTATTAGCGCCGGTAGGACCCTCGCGCAACAGTTCCTAAGGAGGGCTCACGCAGCCTCACCGCAGTCCACCGGGAGTGCGGCTCCCGTGAGGCCGGCTGCTGCCGGCGATGAGAGGTAGAGGACGAGCGCAGCGACCTCGTCCGGGAGGACCGCGCGGCCCATCGGATTGTTCGTCAGCACGGCGCCGCGGGCCTCGTCCGCGCTGCGGCCGGTCTTCTGCACCACCGCCTCGACGGCCCGGCTGAACATGTCGGTCTCGGTCCAGCCGGGGCAGACGGCGTTGACGGTGACGTTGCGCTTGCCCCACTCGACCGCGAGCGCGCGGGTGAGCCCGAGCAGCGCGTGCTTGCTCGCGCAGTACGCCGACGTGTAGCGGATCCCCTTGAGCGAGGCGATCGAGCCGATGTTGATGACCCGGCCGCCTCCCGCCTCGGCCATGCGAGGGATGAGCGCCCGGCAGAGGAGGAACGGCGCGACGGTGTTGACCTGGAGCACGCGCTGGAGCTCCTCGGTGCTCGTCCGCTGCAGCGGGGCGGAGAGCGAGACGCCGGCGTTGTTCACCAGCACCGCCGGAACCGGGTCGGCGTCGGCGAGGGCGTGCACCGCTCCATCGAGCTGCGCGGGGTCGGAGAGGTCGCAGGCCATCGGCCGGATGCGAGTCGCGAGGTCTCCCGCCTCGCGTCGCAGCGCGTCCAGGCTCTCGGCGGTCCGCGCCAGCGCCAGGACGGGCCAGCCGCCGCGGAGGAAGGCCAGGGCGATGGCCTTGCCGATGCCGCGGTTCGCTCCGGTCACCACCGCCCCGCGCTCGAGGAAGTCGCTCATGGGCGAGGCACGCTACCTGGACCTGCCGCCGGTCCGGGAGCGTGGCAGAGTCCCGGGCGAGCCATGCTGTCCAGCCAGAGCCATTCCCTCGGTGGGCTCGGTGCGCTCCGCGTCGCGCCGAGCGAGGGCCGGGGAGAAGGCGCGGTCGCCTGCGTGGCGGGAGGAGCGCCGGGATGAAGACACTGGCCGTTCTCACCTCCGGAGGGGACAGCCCGGGAATGAATGCGGCGCTGCGGGCGGCGGCGAAGACCTGTGGCGCGCGCGGCGTGCGGCTGCTCGGCGTGCGCGAGGGCTACGAGGGGCTCATCGACGGACGGATGGTGGAGCTGGTGCCGGGCCCCTGCACGCTCCTCGGTGAAACGGGGCTCGACGTGCTGGGGAGCCAGGGCGGCACGGTGCTCGGCTCGGCGCGGAGCGCGCGGTTCCGCGAGGCGGCGGGACGGGCCCGCGCCGCCGAGGCGCTCCGCTCCGCCGGAGTGGAAGGGCTGGTGGTCATCGGCGGGAACGGGTCGCTCACCGGGGCGCACGTCCTGGCCCAGGAGCATGGCGTCCGGGTCATGGGCATCCCGGCGTCGATCGACAACGACGTCGGCTGCACCGCGATGGCCATCGGCACCGACACCGCGCTCAACACCATCGTCCAGGCGTGCGATCACGTCGACGACACGGCGCGGGCCCATCGCCGGGCCTTCGTGGTGGAGGTGATGGGCCGGGCCTGCGGCTACCTCGCGATGGCCTCGGCGGTGGCGGTGGGGGCCGACGCGGTGCTCTTCCGGGAGCAGAAGCGCGACGAGGACGGCATCGTCCAGGCCGTGGCCGGAGTCATCCAGCAGGGGTTCGCGCGGGGGAAGCGGCGCGTCCTGATCATCAAGGCCGAGGGCGTGGAGATTCCCTGCACCCATCTGGTGCGCCGGGTGGAGGAGCGTGTGCCGGGACTCGAGGTGCGCGCGGTGGTGCTGGGGCACATCGTTCGCGGCGGCCACCCGACCAGCCTCGACCGGCTGATCTCGGCTCGCCTGGCGTTCAGCGCGGTGATGGGGCTCCTGGAGGGAGCGACCGACGAGATGGTGGGCTGGAACCCGTCGCTCCCCGGAGGGACGAGCACGCCGGACGGCTCGGTGAAGCGCTTCCCGCTGGAGCGCGTGCTGCAAGAAACGGCGGCCCTGGAGGACGGGTCGAGCCCGGTGATGGCGCGGCGGCTCCAGCTCTTGCAGCAGGTCGAGGGCGTGCTGCCGCTCTAGGTCAGGGCGGCCGCGGTCGAGGTCCAGGGTACGGTGGCGTCAGGCGAGCCATAGTCGGCGAGCTCAGGGCGGCCGCAGTCAGCCAGGGTGGAAGCGAGGAGGAGAGAGCGTGGAGCGGAGCGGAGTGGAGGCGCTGTACCGGCTGGACGATGCTCTCACCGCGGACGAGCGCGCGGTGCGGGACGCGGTGGCCCGGGTGGTCGACACCGAGGTGCTCCCGATCATCGGGCGGCACTTTCGCGAGGGGACCTTCCCCGCGCAGCTGGTCCCGCGGCTCGGCGAGCTCGGCGTGCTGGGGGCGAACCTGTCCGGCCACGGCTGTGCCGGGGTGAGCAACGTCGCCTACGGGCTCGGGCTGCAAGAGCTGGAGCGCGGCGATTCGGGGCTCCGGAGCTTCGCCTCGGTGCAGGGCTCGCTGGTGATGTACCCCATCCATGCCTGGGGCTCGGAGGAGCAGAAGCAGCGCTTCTTGCCGGCGATGGCCCAGGGGAAGTGCATCGGGTGCTTTGGCCTGACCGAGCCCGAGGCCGGCTCGGACCCCGGCAGCATGCGGACCCGGGCGGTGCGCGACGGCGACGGCTGGGTGCTCGACGGGAGCAAGGCGTGGATCACCAACGGCACGGTGGCCGACGTGGCGGTGGTCTGGGCGAAGACGGGGGAGGCCGGGCCGGAGTCGGTGCGGGGCTTCCTGGTGGAGAAGGGGATGCCCGGGTTCGTGGCGAAGGAGATCCCCGGGAAGCTGTCGCTCCGCGCCTCGTGGACCGCCGAGCTCTCCTTCACCGAGGTGCGCGTCCCGGACCGGAACGTGCTCCCTGGAGTCCAGGGACTGCGCGGTCCGCTGAGCTGTCTCAACAACGCGCGGGCGGGCATCGCCTTCGCGGTCACCGGAGCGGCGATCGCCTGCTTCGAGGCGGCGCGGAGCTACGCCTTGCAGCGGCGGCAGTTCGACCGGCCCATCGCCTCGTTCCAGCTGACGCAGGAGAAGCTCGCCGACATGCTGGAGCGCATCGTCCAGGCGCAGCTGCTGGGGCTACGGCTGCTGCGGCTCAAGGACGAGGGGAAGGCGACGCCGGTGCTGGTCTCGCTCGCCAAGCGCGCCAACGTGCGTTCGGCGCTGGAGATCGCGCGCTCGGCGCGGACCATCCTCGGGGCCAACGGCATCACCGACGACTTCCCGCCGCTGCGGCACGCGCTGAACCTCGAGTCGGTCCTGACGTACGAGGGGACGCACGAGGTCCACACGCTCGTGCTGGGGAAGGCGATCACCGGGATCGACGCGTTCGGGTGACGGCGGACGAAGAATGGCCTTCGATCGCAGGCAATTCGATGGGGCTCTCTTTTCGCACCGCGAGTCTCCCGGAGGAGGGAGTGTGATGCCCGACGGTCGGCAGCGCTTCGACGCCGTGGAAGTCGCGCCCAGCATCTACCGGGTGCTGTTCGAAAACGAGCGCGTCCGCGTGCTCGCCTTCACGACCAGGCCAGGCGAAAGCTGGCCACTCCACGGGCACCCGGACAGCGTGGTGGTTTCGCTGAGCGAGTACACGGTCCGGAACGTCATCCCGGGCCAGGCACCCACCGAGCGCCACAGCAGACCGGGAGACAGCCGCTGGATCTCGGCGACCGAGCACACGGGGTCGAACGTCGGGTCGACCGAGATGCGAGGCGTGATGATCGAGTTGAAGGAGCCGGCGCGCTGAGGCAGCTGGAACTCCGGCCCATCGCCGCGACGTCTCGCAGATCGCGGTCTACCGGGAGGTTCGGAATCAGTTCTTCGGCTCCGGCCCGTATCCGGCGAGCACGCTCGTGGAGGTGAAGGGGGTCGTCAGCGACGATCTGCTGATCGAGGTGGAGGCGATCGCCGCTCCCCGTCGCTGAGTCGCGAGACCGCTCGCCCGCGGTGGAAGCGCGAACCTCCGACTCTCAGGACGGACCGGACCGCTTCGACGCTCCGGAGATGCGCGCCAGCCCGCTCCGAGGCGAAGGCGTTCGAGTGGGGCACGCTCGCGGGACCCGCGCGCAAGGCTCGTGTCGAGCGGATCGCGGGCGACCGGACCTGGTGGGGGGAGGGGGCGCGTGTGCGGCTCATGAGAGGCTATAGCAAGACGAAGGACTGAGAGTGGGACAACGACGACGATACA
>DASXGF010000758.1:0-11556 GCA_036489275.1 Myxococcaceae bacterium
CCGACCACCCCCCCGACCACCGCGCCGCCCACCGGGTTCCCCCGCTGATCAACGGTGGTCTGCTGGACCCAGGAGACGGTCCCCAGCCGCTCCGCGGGGGGAGAGACCCAGGTCGTCCGGGTCTGGGTCGTGGTGCACGCCGTGACGAACAGGAGCACCACTGCTGCGAGCTGATGGTTCAGTGGACCTCCCGCGAGCCGTACGGGCAGGTACCACCGTCGGCCCGAGGGAAGGTAGCAACCCGGCCAGGAACGACACTCGGTGCCACGGCTCACTGCACGACATCGGTCATCGCCGCGGCCGCTGCCACAACGTTCCCTCGTCTTCACCGCACGTGCTGGTGCCGCGGCCTCGGGTCTTCAGCTGACTCGCCTGAGCTCCGGAACCGCCCGCAGCGGCCGGTGCCGCGCATCCCACTTCTCCCGGAGGGCCAGGAACGGCTCCTCGATCAGCAGGAAGGTCACCGCGGCCACGAGCGCGGAGGCGAGGATCGCCACGAGGTACGCGACGGCGGCCAGCACCCACCCCGAGCCGACGATGGGAACCAGCTCCCGCGTCAACCGCGGCAACAATCTGGGCAGCACCTCGAAATGGTTCAGATACATCCCGTACGACAACCGGGACAGGACGTGAAAAGCACGCCACGCGGTGAGCGCCCGGACGCGCGGACCGGCGCGCAGCCCGAGCGCGACCATGCCCCCGTAGACCAGCCCGAGGCCGGTGAAGCTGAAGAGCGTCTGATCGATCTCGCGGAGCACGAACCCGGCGACGATCGCCAGCAGGGGCAACCGCCAGGGATGCGGGTGCTCCGGGGAGAGCGTCTCCGGCCGCTTCACGGACGCCCAGGCGAGGAACAACCCCACCAGCAGCCCGTCGCAGTGGGTGTGGATCGGCCCGTACATCCAGGCCAGCCCCCTCTGGCCCGTTGCCGCAGCCGACACCTCGCGCACCACCGGCATCAGCGCCAGCAGCACGAGCGGCGCCCAGGCCTGTCCCCTCGGGCCGAAGAAGCGCTGCACGCCGAGCAGGAGCAGCGGGACGATGAGGTAGAATTGCTCCTCGGTGGAGAGGGACCACCCGCCGCTGACCTGGCCCTGCACGTAGTTGGAGAGGAAGACGAGGTCTGGCCAGATGCCTCGCGACTTCCCCAGGGCGAGCGCCAGGAACGCGATCCAGGCGAAGTAGAGCGGCCAGATCCGCAGCCCGCGCCGCAGGAGGAAACGCGGGACGTTCACCCCGTGGGTGCGCTGCAGCTCGCGCTGGAGCTGCCGTCCGATGAGGAACCCGGAGAGGACGAAGAAGAGGTCCACCCCGGTCCAGCCGTACCGGAAGAGCGTGAAGCCCCAGACCGAGGAGGGCGCGAGCTCGGAGCCGCCGACCGCGAGGTGATTTCCGACCACCAGGAGGATGGCGGCGGTCCGGAGCGCGTCGAGCGAGGGGAGCGTTCCCGGCGGAGGAACGAACAGCGACCGGAGCGCGCGCCCCGGCCATCGTTCCCCCGGACCTCCTCCGCTGATGCTCTCTCCCACGCCCACCGACGAAGGTGGGTGGCGCGCCGCCGTGATGCAACGCCGCGCGTCCCCGAAGCCGCCCATCGTCGAGTCCCGGACGGAGCAGTCGCCCGGGATCCCGACCGACCTCAGGCGAGGTCGAAGAGGAGGACCTCGGAGGGGGCGTCGCCGGTCAGGGTGAGCGTGCCCTCGTCGGAGACGGCGGCGCCGTCACCGGCGGAGAGGACGACGTCGCCGAGGCGGACCTGTCCGCGCGCGACCTGCACCCAGGCGTGCCGGCCCGGGGCGAGGGTGTGGGTCACGGTCTGCCCCTTCCCGAGGAGGGTCGTGTACACCCGCGCGTCCTGGTGAATGGTCACGCTGCCGTCGGCGGCGTCCGGCGAGGCGATGAGCCGGAGCTGCCCCTGCCGCTGCTCGGGCGGGAAGTGCTTCTGCTCGTAGCCCGGGGCGATGCCGCGGCGACCGGGGACGAGCCAGATCTGGAGGAAGTGAACCGGGTCGGAGCGCGAGGCGTTGAACTCGCTGTGCATGACGCCGGTCCCGGCGCTCATGCGCTGGACGTCACCCGGACGGATGACGCCGCCGCCTCCGCTCGAGTCCTTGTGGGCCAGACCGCCGTCGAGGACATAGGAGAGGATCTCCATGTCCCGGTGGCCGTGGGTGCCGAAGCCCTGGCCTGGCTGGACGCGGTCCTCGTTGATGACCCGGAGGGCGCGGAAGCCCATGTTCTCCGGGTCGTGGTAGTCGGCGAAGGAGAAGGTGTGGTGGGAGTCGAGCCAGCCGTGGTCGGCGTGGCCCCGCTCGTTGCTCTTGCGAACCTGGATCATGGCAAGGAGGACTTAACTCACCCCGGGGTGGAGGCACGTCCCTCCCCGAGCAACGGTCCGTCTCGCGGCGAGCAACCGGTCCGGCTTTGGTTATGGTGGGCCGCCGTGCTGAGGACCCTCGCCGCGACCCGCTACGTCACCCCGCTCCGGGAGGGCGGGAGCCTGCCGGCGATCGTCGAGGCCGACGATGACGGCCTGTACGTGATGAAGTTCCGCGGCGCGGGGCAGGGGCCGCGGGCGCTGGTGGCGGAGGTGCTGGCCGGGGAGATTGGCCGGGCGCTCGGGCTCCCGGTGCCGGCGCTCGCCCTGGTGACGCTCGACCCGGACATCGGCCGCACCGAGCCGGACGGGGAGATCCGGGACCTCCTCAAGGCCAGCGTGGGCCTGAACCTCGGGGTGGACTACCTGCCGGGCGCCCTCGGGTACGATCCGGCCGCGTCCACCCCGCCTCCCGCGCAGCTCGCCGCGGACATCGTCTGGTTCGACGCGCTCGTGCTCAACGTGGACCGCACCCCGCGAAACCCGAACCTCCTGGAGTGGCACCGGCGGCTGTATTGCATCGACCACGGGGCGAGCCTGTACATCCACCACGACTGGGCCGAGGCGCCCTCGCGGGCCGCGTCGCCCTTCCCGCAGATCAACGACCACGTGCTGCTGCCGGTGGCGGGGGAGATCCGGGCGGCGGGCGATCGGCTCCGTGGCAAGCTCACCCTGCCGCTCCTCCGGGAGGTCGTCGACGCGGTGCCTGACGCGTGGCTCCCGGAGGATCCGACCGTCGGCGGAGCGCGCGCCCAGCGCCACGCCTACGTGGAGTGGCTGTCGCGCCGGCTGGCGGACGCCGACCTGTTCGAGGAGGAGGCCGACCGTGCCCGCACCCTGCGCGTTTGACTACGCGGTGGTCCGGGTCGTTCCCCGGGTCGAGCGTGGCGAGTTCCTGAACGCCGGGGTCATCGTCTGGTGCCTGGCGCAGGACTACCTCGCGGCCCGGGTGGCGCTGGACGTGGCGCGGCTCCGGGCGCTCGACCCCAACGCGGACATCGACGCGATCTCCGCCCACCTCGCGGCGGTGCCACGGATCTGCGCCGGACACGTGGCCGCGGGGCCGGTGGCACGGCTTCCGCCGAAGGAGCGCTTCCACTGGCTGGTCGCCCCGCGGAGCACGGTCATCCAGACCTCGCCGGTGCATGCCGGACGGGCGGAGGTGCCGGACGCGGCGCTGGCCCGCCTGTTCAAGACGCTGGTGGAGTCCGGATCGTGAGGCGCCGGGTGACCGCGGCGCCCGCTCCGCGGCGAGTCTTCCTCCTCTCTCCGGCGCGCTGCGACGGCATCCGGATGTCGATGCTCCGCCGGCCGGCGGCAGCCTTCCCGCTCGCGCTGCGGCTCCGCACCGACCCGGGTGCGCCGCTGGGGGACGTCTTCACCTTCACCAGCGGCCTCTACTTCCGGGGGAAGCTGACCTACGCGCGGGCCTTCGGAACCTCGTTCGTCATCACGCCGGGAGCCGGGCTGGTCGAGCCGGACCGGTGCATCGGACCGTCGGACCTGACGGCGTGGGCGAAGGTGCGGGTCGACCTCGCGGACCACCGCTACCGGCGTCCGCTCGAGCGCGACGCGCAGGCGCTGGCGGTGCGCTGGCCCGAGGCCGAGGTGGTGCTGCTCGGGAGCATCGCCAGCGACAAGTACGTCGATCTGTTGCTCGACATGTTCGGCGAGCGGCTGCTCTTCCCGGTGGACTTCGTGGGGCGGGGCGACATGAGCCGGGGCGGGCTGCTCCTCCGCTCGGCCCGGAGCGGCACCGAGCTCCCCTATGGACCGGTGCGCGGCGCCGTCCGCCACGGCCCGCGCCCGCCGCGGCTTCCGAAGCTGCCGCGAACCGGCTGAAGCGCTCTCCGAGACCTCGACTCAGGTGCCGAGGAGTGCGCGGACGAGTCCCACCGCCCCGCCGGCGAGCACGACGTACGCGACGTTCACCCGCTTGCCGCCCATGACCAGCACGACGAAGGCCACGGCGCCCAGGACCGCCGTCACCCAGTCGACGTTCCCCTCGTGGAGCACCGTCGCCTTCGCGAGCGCCAGGGACACCGCCGCCATGAGCGCCAGCACCCCCGCGGTCACGCCCTGGAGGAATGGCTGCACTCCCGGCCAGGCGGTGATCCGGTCCAGGTGCGGCGCCCCGACGAGGACGAGCACGAACGACGGCAGGAAGAGCCAGAACCCCGCGCACATCGCCGACGCGAACCCGACGCCCACCGGGTGCCCGGCCAGGTATCCGATGAAGACGCCGATGCTGATCAGCGGTCCCGGCGTCGTCTCGCCGAGCGCCAGCGCGTCGACCATCTGCCGGTCAGTCAGCCATGCCGACTGCAGCACCGCCCCCTCCCGGAGCAGCGGGAGCACCGCGTACGCCCCTCCGAAGGAGACCAGGCCGACCTTGAGGAAGAACAGCGAGACGTCTCGCAGCCGCTCGAGCGCGGGCGTCGCCGCCTCTGCCGGAGAGGACACGAGGAGCGCCAGCAGCGCGGCCCCGGCACCCCGCCCGCGCAGGCGCGAGCGGAGGATCGCCACCGCCCCGCAGCCGAGGAGCAGCGGCACGAACCCGATGTGGAGGAAGACCGACGCGCCGAACGCCAGCACGGCGAGAGCCTTCTGGAAGCCGGTGCGCAGCGCCGCCTTGCTCAGGCGGAGCATCGCCGAGGCGAGCAGCGCCAGGGCCACCGGCCGGAAGCCGGACAGCACCCCGAGGAGCTCGGGCCGTGAGCCGTAGCGGACGTAGATCGCCCCCAGCGCCGACAGCGTGATGAACCCCGGGGCGATGAAGAGGAAGCCGGCGATCATCCCGCCGAGCATCCCAAGCACCCGCCAGCCGATGAGGATCGCCATCTGCGAGGCCTCGGGCCCGGGCAGCACGTGCACGAAGTTGAGCGCCCGGACGAACTCGGCGTCGTCGATCCACCCGCGGCGCTCGACACACTCGTCGTGCATCATCCCGAGCTGCGCGACCGGGCCTCCGAAGGCGAGCCAGCCGAGCCGGAAGAAGACCCGGACGAGCTCGACGAAGGTCACTGGGGGAGCAGGCATGCGGGCGCCGGGACCATCGCCCGTTTCGGGATCAGCATGCCAATTGCGACCGGCGCCGGCCGTCCACACCCTCGGGCGTCATGGGAGGATACATGGCGTTCCGCAAATACTGGTGGGTTCTGATCCCCCTCGCGGCCGGCCTCGGCTGCGCCGGGTCTCAACAGGAACAGAAGGTCGCGAAGGCGGGTGGCGACTCGACCCTGAAGGACGAGGGGCCGGCGTCGGCCACCGCGCAGGGGGCGGCCGAGCAAAACGCTGCCGCTGGCGGGGCCGCAGGCGCCGCCGGCGTCGCGGCCGCGGGTCAGCCAGGCCAGCTCGTCCCGTTCCAGGGCGCCAACGGCTTCACCGTGCTGATGCCGCCCAACCCCGAGAAGAACGAGCGCACCCAGGAGACTCCGGGCGGCCCGGTCCAGGTGCACATCGCCTCGGCGCAGGATGCCTCTGGCAAGTACATGTCCAGCCTGAGCGAGTTCCCGAAGGGGAGCCTGAGCAAGGTCAAGAGCAAGGACCTGCTCGACTCGCTCCAGCAAGCCACCGTCCAGTCCATGGGCGGCACGCTCGTGAAGAGCCAGGACGTCCAGGCAGGGGGCCTGCCGGGACGTGAGTTCACCGCGACCGACCCGCAGGGCAGCGAGGTCACTGCCCGGGTCTTCGTCGGCGACTCGCGCGTCTACACGCTGGCCGGGACCTACCCCAAGGGCGAGGTCCCCGGGTCGATCCAGCAGTTCCTCGGCTCGTTCCAGCCACCGGCGGGCACCGCGGTGGGTGGCAGCGGTCCGGCGGACAGCGCCGCGGCCGCGGGCGGATCGGCGAGCGGTCTGAGCAACACCGGCTCTGCGACGGACACCCCCACGGCCGGGGACTCGATGAACGCCGGGTCCGATCTGAGCTCGGCCACCGCTCCGGCCCAGCCCTCGAGCAAGTCCAAGAAGAAGAGCACCGCCAGCACGAGCACGGACTCGGCCGGCCGTTAAACGCATCCGGCCCCGCGGACACGTTCCGTGGGGCCGTTGCGCTTCCCGTCAGGTGGGCGCGGACCAGTCGCCGCCGGTGGGCCGGAGCAGCAGCTCGTGGGTCCAGGCGTCGGGCTTCTGGGCGTGGAGGTAGGCGCAGGCCTCGGCGATGGCCTCTGGCGAGATGAGGCGATGGGGTCCCGACGCCGCCGCGCGCGTCCGCTCGGAGGCGATGGGGCCGTCGACCGGAACGTAGGCGACGTGAACTCCGCCCGCGCGCCACTCCCGGGCCGCGACCTGCACCAGCCCCCGGAGCGCGAACTGCGCGGCGCCGAGCGCGGCGAACCCCTCCCTGGTGCGGACTCCGGAGGAGGTGCCGATCTGCAAGAAGGTTCCGTGGCCGCGCTCGAGCATCGCCGGACCGACGGCGTGCAGGAGATTCCAGGTGCCCTGCGGATACGCGGCGAGCGACTGGGAGAGCTCGGTGGCCGGGATGTCCACCAGCGGCAACGCGCCGAAGCGCCCGCCCATGGTCTGGGCGGCGATGACCAGATCCGGCGGGTCCTCGCCGAAGCCGGCCAGTGTTTCCGGGCGCTGGAGGTCGCAGACCGCCGGCACGCCCCGGCCTCCGGCGGCAGTCACCTCGCGGGCCAGCGCCTCGACGTCCGTCGCGGTCCGGGAGGCGCACAGCACGCGCCAGCCCTTCCGGGCGAAATGCAGGGCGATCGTGCGTCCGAGCTTGCGGACGCCGAGCATCAACAGGGTCTCGCTCACGGCGGGCTCAGCGCAGCGAGTCGCGCAGCGACTTCAGCCGGGTCAGGGCGTCGTCCATCAGCTTCTTCGAGGACTCCGTCGCCTGCTCCGCGGCGCGCTCGACCTTGAACAGCTCGGGCTCGAGCTTCGACCACTGGTCCTTGGCGTCCATTCCCGCCAGGTGGAGCTTGACCTTGATCTCGTCTCGCAAGGTCTTCAACAGATCCACGCCTCGCTTCATCTCGGCTTTCAGGTCGAGCTCGTTGGCCATGGCTGGAACCTCCTCGGTTGAGTCATAACTCCGGCCGAGAGGAAGTCCATGGCCATCGACCGAGAGAGCGACGGTGTCATCCTGGTGATCGAGCCACGCCCCCGGGATCTCGGTGGCTTCACCGTTCGCCGGCTGCTCCCCGCCGCCGGCCACCGGATGGTCGGGCCTTTCATCTTCCTCGATCACATGGGACCGGCGGCGATGGAGCCGGGCGCCGGGATCGACGTGCGACCGCATACGCACATCGCGCTGGCGACGGTGACCTATCTCTTCGAGGGGCAGATCATCCACCGTGACACCCTGGGCAGCGAGCTCGCCATCGACCCCGGCGACGTGAACTGGATGCTCGCTGGCCGGGGCATCGCCCACTCCGAGCGCAGCAGCTCCGAGATGCGCGCCCGAGGTGTCCGGCTGCACGGGATACAGAGCTGGGTCGCCCTCCCCATCGCTCACGAGGAGGACGCGCCGGCGTTCATGCACCACCCCGCGAGCACGCTGCCGCGGCTGAGCCGCGACGGCGCCGACCTAACGGTCATCGCCGGGACGGCTTACGGCGCCCGCTCGCCGGTGGGCGTGCTCTCGCCCACGCTCTACGTCGACGCGCGGTTGCAGCCCGGTGCGCGGCTGGAGGTGGACGCGACGCATCCCCAGCGGGCAGTCCAGGTCGCGGAAGGGGCGGTGCGGATCGGCGAGCGGCGCCTCGTCTCCGGGACGATGGCCGTCCTCCACGTCGGCGCACCGGTGGTGGTGGAAGCGGAGGAGCCGGCGCGGGTGATGCTGCTCGGCGGCGGGCCCCTCGATGGCGAGCGCCACATCTGGTGGAACTTCGTCTCCAGCTCGAAGGACCGCATCGAGCGGGCGAAGGACGACTGGAGGAGCGGCCGCTTCGGGAAGGTGTTCAACGACGAGAAGGAGTTCATCCCCCTCCCCGAGAGCTGAGGCCTCAGCGGGGTCGGCTGAACTCCATCACCCAGTTCGTCTCCCAGGTCTTCCCGTCGAGGGAGAAGGCCTGCTCCCAGTGCGCGCGCCCTCCCGGGCGGCGCTCCCAGATGAAGCGGACCTGGACCGGGCGCCCACCCTCGGTGTCGTCGCCGTGGAAGAAGCCGCGATCGCCCTCGAACCCGCCATGCACCGGCGGGCCCAGGACGACGCGCCGGGTATCGGTCCAGTAGATGGACCAGCGCCGCTCTCGCTCGTCGAAGAGGCGGACGGTCATCCCGGTGAAGCCGCGGGTGGGGAACTCGATCTCGTCGATGTTCACCCGGCCGCCCAGCCGGTGCTCGAATCGCGTGCGGCCCGGGAACTCCTCCCAGACGTGATCGCCGGTGAGCCGGCTGCGGAGGTAGCGGTTGTGAACCAGCCACTCTCCCTCCATGAAGTCGAAGTCGTGAACGTCTCCGGTCGGAAGCTCCATCGTCGCGCTCCTCACCAGAGCCGCGAGCGCGGAGTGGCCCGCAGCACCAGCAGTTCGGGATCCCGGGCGATCCGCCGGCGCAGCGCGGGGACCACCTCCTCGGCCCACGAGAGGTCCGCCGCGAGCAGCGCCAGGTGTCGCCGGAGCGCGCCCTCGTCGGGAAAGGCCGAGACGCACACCACCACCTCGGCGTCAGTCCGGACTGGCAGCCGTGGATAGTCGTTGGGGGCGTGCTCGGTCTCGAGCCAGGCCACGACCGGTGAATTCGTGCCCTCCAGCGCCGGCTCCACGTTCTCCAGGCAGAAGTCGATGAGGTCGTCGACGCCCGGCGCGCGGTGGAGGATCCGGACCAGCAGGCGCGAGGTCTCGCGTGTGCCCGGCGCGGACGGCTTGCGCCCCGGGAACCCACCGGTCGGGCGGACCGGGTGGAGGAGGAGCACGTCGTCCGAGTCGATCATCGTCGCGTTGGCTGCATCGCGATGCGCGGCCCAGACCGGGCCTCCATAGAACGCCTCCAGCGACGTGCGCCGGCTCGCCATGTCGGCGAAGCCGCGGAACCAGACGAAGCGGTCGGGGCCGTCGAGGTCCTCGAACTGCCCGAGGACCCGCATGCCCACCGCTTCTTGAGGCTCGATGAGCTCGCGCTCGAACAGCTCGACCAGGGTGTCCCGGCGGCTGGGGTGGAGGGTGTACTGCCGGAGCTCGACGACGGAGCAGGGAACCATGCCGGCAAGGTGCCCGCGGTCTGGTATTCTTCGCAAGGCCAGATGAGGACCATCGGAACAGACCAGAAACGCACGCTCGCCAGCCTGTTGCTGAGGGTGGACCGCAAGACGTCGGCACCCCTGCACGCCCAGATCGACCAGGCGCTGCGGGCGCGCATCCTCTCCGGCGCGGTGCGGCCGGGGACCCGGCTCCCGTCGTCGCGGAGCCTGGCCTCGGAGCTGGGAGTTGCCCGCACCACCGTGCTCCAGGCGCTCGAGGCGCTGCAGGCCGAGGGGTACCTCGTCGCGGCGCCGCGCTCCGGCGTGCGGGTCGCCCCCGAGCTCCCCGTCGAGGGGCTCACCTCTCCGCCGGCGCGCGCCTCGCATGCCGGCTCGCCACCGCGCCTCTCCGCAGCGGCCCGCGCGCTGGCCGGGCTCGGGACGGGCGCTCCGCGGCTCGGACCGGCGCCGCGTCCGTTCCGTCCGGGTCTGCCGGCGCTCGACCTCTTTCCGGTCACGCTCTGGTCGCGGCTGGTCGGACGCGCGCAGTCGCGGGCGAGCGCGCGGCTGCTGGAGGGTGGAGAGCCGGCGGGACACCCGGGCCTCCGGCGCGCGATCGCCGAGCATGTCGTCGCCGCCCGCGGCGCCCGGTGCAGCCCGGAGCAGGTCTTCATCACCGCCGGGACCCAGCAGGCGTTCGAGGAGGTGCTCCGGCTGGTGGTCGACCCCGGCGAGCCGGTGTGGCTGGAGGATCCCGGCTACCTCGGCGCGCAGCGCGCGGTGCTCGGCGCCGCGGCGCGGCCGGTTCCCGTGCCGGTGGACGACGAGGGGCTCGACGTGGAGGCGGGGATTCGCCGGGCGCCCGGCGCGCGCCTGGTGATCCTCGCGCCCTCCCACCAGTACCCGCTCGGGGTGACGCTCTCCCTCGCGCGGCGGATGGCGTTGCTCCGGTGGGCGGCGGCGGAGCGGGCGATGATCCTCGAGGACGACTACGACAGCGAGTTCCGCCACCGGGGGCGCCCGCTCACCGCGCTCCAGGGTCTCGACGACGCCGGCCGCGTCCTCTACGTGGGCACCTTCAGCAAGACGATGTTCCCCGGGCTGCGGCTCGGCTACGTCGTGGTGCCGCCGGCGCTGGTCGACGTGTTCGGCGCCGCGCGCGCGTCGCTGCCCGCCCCGGCCTCCGCGCTGGAGCAGGCCGCGCTGGCGACGTTCATGGACGAGGGCCACTTCGCCCGGCACCTGCGCCGGATGCGCGGCGTCTACCGGGAAAGGGCCGAGGTGATGCTCGATGCGCTCAGCGCCCGTTGCTCGGGCGTGCTCGAGCCCCGGCCGTGCGACACCGGGATGCAGCTCTGCGCGATGCTCCCCGCCGGAGTGTCCGACCTCGAGGTCCGCGAGCGGGCGGCCCGGCTGGGCGTCGAGGCGGCCGCGCTGTCGGAGTACCGGCTGACCCGCCGCGGACGGGGAGGGCTGGTCTTCGGATTCGGCGCCATCCGTCCCGCGGCGATCCGGAGCGGAGTGGAGGCCTTGCAGGGAGCGCTCGAGGCGGCCTGAGCGGTCAGCGCACGGTGCTCGCTCGCGCCCGGTCGCACTCCTCGCAGCCGGCGTCCGCGCGGTGGAGGAACAGGAGCGGCTCGCGCTCGAGATGCTCGATGCCGAGCTTGACCACGTCCCGGCTCCGGAACAGGCGCGCGTGCGCGTTGCCGACGAGCCCTTCGGCCTGCAGCCCCGCGGCCCGCAGCCACCCATCGGCGGCGGAGAACCCCTGGCAGCAGTGATCGTTCTCGCCGTACTCCACGCGGACCGGCACGCCGTCGCGCACGAGGGTGATCGCGTTCTGGACGCGGTACCGGACGCCGGCCAGCAGCTCGGCCAGGTGGAGGGTGGTGCTGGCGTCGTGGCCCACGCCGAGGAGCAGCACACGACCGTCGAGCGCCCGCACCCGGTCCACCGGGCTCCCCGGAGCGTGCGGCGGCAGGGTCATCGCGCCGCCGACGACGTCCTCGGCTCGCGCCCCGATCGCGGCGAAGGCGAACGGGTGC
>DASXGF010000461.1:0-2363 GCA_036489275.1 Myxococcaceae bacterium
CCGCCGATGTCGTGGCGCAGGCACGAGGCGCGGACCTGGATCGCGTACCCGAGCGACGTCCTCTGGATGTAGAAGCTCTGGTCGACCAGCCGGCTCGCATCGAGCGGCTTGTTCTTGGACAGCGCGTCCTCGGCCTGATCGAGGAGCTTGCGCGCCTCGGGCTTGATGCCGTCCGCGGGAGTCGCCGGGGGCGCCGGAGTCGCCGGCTCCACCGCCTTCACCGGCTCGGCCACCGCCACGGGTCCCCGGGGCGTCTCCGGGCCCTTCGCCGCGACCTCCGGACGCGCCCGGTGACGGCGCCCGGGAGGCTTCTCGCGCAGCGGCGTGCTCGCGGGCTCCTCGGGAGGCCGCACGGCGACCGGCTCCCTCGGGGGGGGCGGCTCGGCCGCGAGCACGTGCGTGGGCGGAGCAGGCGGCGGCGGTGGCGGTTCGAGGCGCTTCAACGCGTCGAGCGGGGGGAGGACCGCGGCCGGCACGGGTCTCCGCGGCCCGGCCCGGCGAGACGCCCAGCGGACGCCCACGCCGCCGAGCGCCACCCCCGCGACGGCGACGGCGACGAGGAAGGGCCATAGCCGCCGCGGCGCCGCCTCGGGCATCGGGGGCGGGACGGTGACCGCCCCGGAGCGGACCGGGTCCCGGGAGAGCGGACGGGTCTTCGGCCAGGAGGTGGTCGGCGCCGTGGGATGCGGCGTGTGGGTCGGCTCGAGCTGCTGGCCCAGCGCGGAGTCCACGTTGCGCGGCTGCCCGGTGTGAAAGCTGTGCAGCGGCCGTCCGGTGAGCTCGAGGATGAAGGCCCCGATGTCCTGCGGCCTCGCGGCGGGGTCCTTCTGGAGCGCGCGCTCCACCGCGGCGAGGACGTTCTCCGGCAGGGCCGGGGCCAGCTCGCGGAGCGGCGTGGGCTGGCCGTGCACCACCCGGTACACCACCTCGGCCAGCGAGCCACCGGCGAACGCAGGCTGCCCGCCGAGCATCTCGTAGACGATGGCGCCGAGGGCGAAGACGTCGGTCCGCGCGTCGACCGAGGTGTTCCTCCCGGTGGCCTGCTCCGGGGACATGTACTGCGGCGTCCCCATGAGGACCGCGTCCTGCGTGCGGAGCGACTGGCTGCCGCGAATCTTCGAGATGCCGAAGTCGAGGACCTTCACCCGGGTGGGCATGTCCTCCTCCGGCGTGCACAAAAAGACGTTGTCCGGCTTGAGATCCCGGTGGACCACGCCGGCGCGGTGCGCGGCCTGGAGCGCCGAGCCGATCTGCCGCGAGATGGCCATCGCCTCGTCGAGCTGCAGCCGTCCGCCGGCGAGGCGCGAGGCGAGCGTCTCTCCCTGGAGGTACTCGAGGACGATGTAGGGCTGCCCGGTGGGGAGGGTGTTGAAGTCGAGCACCTCGACGATGTTCGGATGCCCCAGCCGCGAGGCGATCTCCGCCTCCCGGCGGAAGCGCTGGAGCATCTCCTCGCCACCGGCCGCGGCATCGAGCAGCACCTTCACCGCGACGTGCTTGCCCGGAAGACGGAGGTGCTCGGCGGCCCACACCGCGCCCATCCCGCCCCGGCCGATCAGGGACTGGATGCGGTAGGTCTCGCCAACCACGGCGCCGACGTCGAGAAGGGAGTCCATCACCGGGCGGGCAGTCTAGCAGCCGGCCGGGCGGGGCCGGATCGTGCTCAACCTGGCTTCTTGGCCGTGCGGGAGACCGTGTTGGGGCGCCCTGGCTTGGCGGCGGGGGCCAGCTGACCCCCCATGACCATCGCGTAAGCCCGGGCGAACTCCGGTCCGAAGAGGATGCGCAGCGCCTGCTCCTCCTCGCCCAGCCCTCGCCAGGTCTCCGAGAACCGCGTCCAGCGGGTCCAGAGCACCGCGGGCCAGAGGTAGGCGAGCGTCCGCGTCTGTCCTCCCGCCGCGGCCTGGGCGGGAGGTCGCGCGAGGTGCGAGGGGTCCAGCTCCTCGAGCAGCGCCTTCACCCCTTCTCGGGTGCCGCTGAGCAGCGCCACCTGGTGGAACATCACCTCGCCGAAGCCGGCCTTGAGGTCGTCGAGGTGGGCCTCTCCACTTGCACCGGGCCCGAGGAGCAGGTTCAGGAGCTCCCTCGGCGTCCGGGCGCGCCGCACCGCCGTGTCCGAGGTGATGGTCCGGACGGCGATCTGGTTGCCGAACTCCGCCTGGCCGCGTCGCAGCTCGATGAAGGAGGTGGCGAAGGTCTCCAGCAATTCCCCCAGGCGGTCGAGGAACCCGTCCACGTCCTCCGGAGTCTCCAGCCGCCGCTCGCTGGCGCCATACGCGCTGGCGAAGACCGAGAGGAGACGGTCTGCCGGACCCTGCCCCACGCGGACGCCGGCCCCGGAATCCGCCGCCGCAGTGCCGGCG
>DASXGF010000037.1:0-2794 GCA_036489275.1 Myxococcaceae bacterium
GCAGTTGATGGCGACGAAGGGCCCGCCGCCCCGGGGGCTCCGCCGGTGGAGCTCGCGCGCGACTAGCTCCTTCCCGGTTCCGGTCTCGCCCACCACCAGGACCGAGAGATCGGTGGGAGCCACCTTCTCGATCTGCCGGTAAACCTCCTGCATCCCGGGGCAGCTGCCGAGGAGGTCCCCGAAGCGCTGCTGCTCGAGGCGCTCGCGGAGGCCGCGGTTGTCCGCCCTCAGCTCGTCGAGGAGGAGGGCGTTCTGCACCAGGAGCGAGGCCTGGGCGGCGAAGATGGTCAGTGTGTCCAGGCCCGCGCGGTCGAAGTGCGTCCCCACGCGGTCGCTCCCCACGTAGACCAGGCCGAAGGACCGCCCGCGGTGCATCAGCGGCACGCAGAGCACGCTGGAGAGCTTGAGGTTCACCACCGAGCTGCTGGCGGAGAACTCCGGGTCGGCGGTGGCGTCGGACACCAGGAGCGGCTCGCCGCTGCGCAGCACGCGCTCCACCACCGTGTCCGAGAGCCGCTCGAGGTCGAGGGCCACGTTCTCGCGGGCGACGTTGCGCGCCACCCTGACGCTGCGCTGCCCGGCCTCGACCAGCACCAGGAAGCCCCGGTCGCCGCGGGTGAGGTCGATGGCCTCGTCGAGGAGCGCCTCGAGGAGCGCCGTCACGTCGCCCGACTGGAGGAGCCGGGCCGAGAAGTCGGTCAGGCGCTTCAGCGTGGAGAGCGCCTCGCGGGCCGCGTCCGGACTGGCCTCGGCAGCGGCCGGGACGTCGCTCAGCGACAGGGCGATCCAGGAGTCAGCGACGCGGATGACGTCGCCGTCCTTCATCACGTGGGCCTCGCGCTTCTTGCCGTCGACCAGGAACGGGGCGCCCACGCTTCCGGCGCGGTAGCTCCTCCCGTCCCAGAGCAGGGTCAGGGCGTGGTCGGGCGCGCGGGCATCGTCGAGGTGTACGTCCACCTCGGGACCGCGCCCCACGCTGGTGATGCGCTTGACCAGGGGGACGCTCCGGACCGCGCCCCCCGGAGAGGTGAGGACCAGCCGGGCCATGGGTCAGAAGCGGACGGTCACGGACGCGCCCACCGTGCCCGGTCCGGGGCCGATCCGCGCCCCCGGCGGCGGGGAGGGTTGCTGGGGCGGCGGGGTCTCCACCCGGGTGGTCACCACCGTGTCCTGGTGATGGATGATGGCGTCCGCCACGCCCGCGGCCCACACGCCGTAGAAGCCGAGGCCGGCGCCGATCTTGAGGGCGCGCCACACCTTGGCCTCGTCCTCCCGGTTGGCGGGGATGCCGGTCTCGACGATGGGCGAGGCGCCCGGAAAGCGGTTGTCGACCGGGATGGTGCGGGTGTCCACCAGCGAGCCGTAGGCGAAGTAGGCCACGATGCTGGTGATGCCGAGGAGCGCCTCGGCGATGGCGAAGCCCGCGCCGGCGGCCACGCGGCCCTGCTGGAACTGACCGGCTCCGAAGGGGACGAAGTTCACCAGGAAGCTGCGCTTCTCCACCGTCCGCACCGTCACCTGGCGGGACATCTCCTCGATCTGCCGGCGCTGCTCCTCGGCCTCGCGGGCGAGCGCCGCCCTCTCCTCGGCGGCGCGCTTGGCTGCGGACGCCTGGGCCCGCCGCTCGGCGCGGATCCGGTCCAGCTCCGGGGCGAGGGCCTGGCGCTGCTTCTCGACGAAGGCCACCGCGGCGGGCGGATAGACGAACGGGTCGAGCGCGAAGTCCGGGTCGAGGCGGAGCAGCGCGGCGATGTGCCGCTGGGCCTGCTCCGTCCGCTTGAGGTTGAAGGCGGCGAGGCCGGCCAGCTTGTGCCACTGGACCAGCGAGGCCTCGTCGATGCCGCCGCGATCGATGCGCCGCTCGGAGCGCTCCAGCACCTCGCGGTAGTGCCCGAACTCGAACTCCGACTGGACCGCGGCCAGGTCCGCCTCCTCTCCCGCCGTCGGCGTCCCCTGCGCCTGCGCTGGTGCCGCCGAGAGAAGGGCAAGGACCACCCAGACCCCACCGCGGGTCATTCGGGCACCAGCTTTCCGGAGAGCGTCCGGGTGGCGCCGGGGAGAATCTCGACGCTGGAGCGGAGCGGCCGGTAGCCGGGTGCGGACACCTCGTACTCGACCCGGTGCACGAACCGGGTGGGCGCCCGTGGCGAGGCGATCTCGAACGGGCGGGCAAGCGACTCCGAGGCGGGGCGGGTGACCTCGCCGATCCGGACCTGGGCCGAGGAGGGCTCGAAGGCGAAGCGGAGCTCGGCCGGCTTGAGCCGCGCGGGGATGGCCAGGGTCTCGGGCCTGCCGGCGACGACCTCGACGGGCACGACCTGATCTTCGCACCACTGGCAGCTGACGCGGAGAACATGGCGACCGGGGCTGAGCGCCAGGGTGTGCACCGAGAGCGCCTCGGAGCTGCGCTTCTCCTCGTCGACCTGGAGCGCCCCGTAGGGCCGGACCAGGATCTGGTAGCGGACCGCCGCGGGGCGAGGAACGGCGGGGCGGAGCGGCAGCGGCCGGGCGGGAACCGCCTCGGGGCCGGGGGCCGGGTCGGTCCGGGGAACGGTGGTGGCGGCCGGAGCGATGACCGGGGCGGGAGGGGACAGCGGGGCGACCGAGGAGACCATGGCCACGCCCGACGGCTCCGGTGGAGCCGCCCGGTGATGCGTCCGGACGACGGCCGTCACGGCGGCGATCAGCACGACGGCACCCACGGTGCTCCCGGCGATGACCGCGACGCGGCGCCGCAGGCGTCCGCGGCGGAGGCTGCTCTGGATGCGGTCGAGGAGCGCCCGGGCGGCGGGAG
>DASXGF010000171.1:0-30143 GCA_036489275.1 Myxococcaceae bacterium
CGTCGTGGTGAAACCGGAGCGGCTCGGTCATGCTCCGCATCTTCACTGTTTGCCTCCAGCCGTCAACGCCTCTCCGGAGCCCGCGGGAAGCGCGTGGAGCTGCCCCGCCCGGGCCAGCGAGACGTACCGCCCCGCTCCGACGACCAGGTGGTCGAGGACGCGGAGGTGGAAAATTCTGGCGCCGGCCTGCAGCTCGCGGGTGAGGGCGAGGTCCGACTCGGAGGGTTCAGGGTCCCCCGACGGGTGGTTGTGGGCGAAGATGACCGCCGTCGCCCGGGCGGCGAGCGCGGCCCGGAAGACCTCGCGCGGATCCACGGTGCAGGCGTCCGTCGTCCCCTGAGCCACCCGCGCGTCCGCCAGGAGCACGTTCCGGGTGTTGAAGGACAGGACGTGGAAGACCTCGTGCCGGAGCAGCGCGAGGCGCGGGGCGAGGTAGCGGTACACCTCTCCGGCCGTTCGCAGCCTCGGCCTGCCGTCCGGAGCGAGGTGCGCCCGCCGGGCGAGCTCGAGCGCCGCCAGCACCTGCGCCGCGCGCTCCCGGCCGAGACCCGCCGCGCTGCACAGCTCGGCGGGCTCCATGCTCGCCAGCGCCCGCAGGCCGCCGGCCGCGGCCAGCAGTGACTCGCCGAGCCCGCGGACCGTCCGGCTCCGGCCGCCGAAGAGCAGACCGAGCAGCTCCGCGTCCTCCAGCGCATGCGGCGACTCGAGGAGCCGCTCGCGCAGGAGATGAAGTCGTCCATCCTCGGTCTCGGAAAGCCCCCGCTCCACGTCCCCGGGTGGCGGAGCAAGCCACGTGCCCGGGCCGCCCGAATGAACGCAGGTTCAGCGCCGTCCGCGGCGCCGGCCGGCCGACGTCCTAGAACTTGGACATCGCGAACAGCGCCTTCATCTTCTCGTTGGTGTCGCGGAGCCGCGCGGAGAGCGTGCGCACCAGCGCCCAGAGCACCGAGTAGGCCAGCTCCTTGTCGGTGAAGAGCAGCTGGTCCAGCGGATCCCGTCCGATCCGGAGCAGGACCGCCTCGCCCTCGTGCGCGAGGGCGTCCGCCGAGCGCGCGCTGTCCTCCACCACCGCCATCTCGCCGAACGCCGCCCCCGGGCCGAGGATGGCCAGCGCCTCCTCACCCATCCCGGGCAGCTGGCGGGAGATCCGCACCCGCCCCTCGACGATGACGTACATCGACGCGCCCGCTTCGCCCTCGCGGAAGACGTACTTCCCGCGCGGGACCCGCTCCGTCTCGCACACGCCGGCGAGATTCTTGAGCTGGGCCTGGCTCAGGCCCTCGAACAGCGGCACCCGCGAGAGCACGTCGAGATTCATGGCATTCGTGCGACCCTCGTAGCACTCTTTCCGCCATGGCCGACACCGTGCATGCCGTCACCATCATCGGCTCGGGGCCCGCGGGCTACACCGCCGCCATCTACGCCGCCCGGGCGAACCTCAAGCCCGTGCTCTACGCCGGTGGCCCCGCCCTGGACGAGCCCGCCCGGGTGCCGGGCGGCCAGCTGATGATCACCACCGATGTCGAGAACTACCCCGGCTTCCCCGAGGCCATCACCGGCCCGGAGCTGATGGAGCGGTTCAAGGCCCAGGCGGAGCGGTTCGGCACCGTCATCCACATGGAGAACGTGATGAAGGTGGACCTCTCGGCCCGCCCCTTCACGCTCGAGGACGAGAGCGGCCGCACGGTGAAGACCCAGACGGTGATCATCGCCACCGGCGCCTCGGCCAAGTGGCTGAACGTTCCCGGCGAGGCCGACTACACCAACCGCGGCGTGTCGGCCTGCGCCACCTGCGACGGCGCGTTCTTTAAGGGCGAGGAGGTCTTCGTGATCGGCGGCGGGGACACGGCGATGGAGGAGGCGAGCTACCTGGCGAAGATCGTCAACCGGGTCACCGTGCTCCACCGGCGCGACGAGTTCCGGGCCTCGAAGATCATGCAGCACCGGGTGCTGAACAACCCGAAGATCTCCGTGGTGTGGAACACGGTGGTCGAGGAGGTGCTCGGGGACGGCAAGCGGATGACCGGAGCCCGGGTCCGGAACCTCAAGACCGGCGAGGTCATGACCCTCGCCGCCGGCGGCCTCTTCGTCGCCATCGGACACAAGCCCAACAGCCAGCTCTTCGACGACTGGCTCGAGACCCACGAGACCGGGTACTTGAAGACCGTGCCCGGGAGCACCCGCACCACCGTGGACGGCGTCTTCGCCTGTGGCGACGTGCAGGACGCAGTCTACCGGCAGGCGGTCACCGCGGCCGGCACCGGGTGCATGGCGGCCATCGAGGCCGAGCGCTTCCTCGTGGAGCACGGCGGGTGAGCGCGCCCCGGAAGCCGGCGACGCTCGCCATCCACGCCGGGAGCCGCCTCCCGGAGAGCAGCGCAGTCCCGATCACGCCCGCGATCCACACCGCGGCGGTCAGCTGGTTCGACTCCTCGGACGACCTCGACGCCGCGCTCGACGGCAAGGACTTCGTCTACACCCGCATCCGGGGCGAGAACCCCGTCCTGCTCGAGGAGGCAGTGGCCGCGCTCGAGAGCGCCGAGTCCTCGGCCGTCTTCGGCAGCGGCATGGCGGCGCTCCGGGCGGTCTTCGACGCCCAGGGCTTCTCGCCCGGAGATCGGGTGGTCCTGCCGGTCGACGGCTACGGCGCCACCCGCGCTCTCTTCAAGCGGCTCGCGGACCAGCAGAAGGTCGACCTGCATCCACTGAAGCTGAGCGACCGCGCGGCGGTGGAGCGGATCGAGGAGATTCGCCCGAGGCTCGTGCTCGCCGAGAGCATGACCAATCCCCTGCTCGCCGTGCCCGACCTGCCGGCGCTCGCCCGCGCGGCGCACGCCACCGGGGCGGCCTTCGTCGTGGACGGCACCTTCACCTCGCCCGCGCTCCAGCAGACGCTGGCCCAGGGTGCCGACTACGCTCTGCACTCCACCACCAAGTGGATCAACGGCCACTCCGACGCGACCGGGGGCGTGGTCTCGGGCAGCCGGGCCCGCATCGACCCGCTCCGCGGAGCGCGGGTCCTCGAGGGCGCTCTGCTCGGGCCGTTCGAGGCGTGGCTCACGCTGCGCGGGCTCCGGACGCTGCCGGTCCGCATGGCGGCGCACTCGGCCCACGCGCTCCACGTGGCGCGGCGGCTGCGCGAGGACGCGCGCATCGCCCGGGTGATGTACCCGGGCCTGCCAGACCACCCGGACCACGCCATCGCCCGTGCGCTCCTCTCCGGCGGCTTCGGGGGGATGGTGGCCTTCGAGATCGCCGGCGCCGGTCGCTCCGAGTCCTTCCGTTTCCTCGAGGCAGTGCGGCTCTGCCGCCCCGCGCCCTCGCTCGGCGACGTCACCACCCTGGTGATGCACGCGGCCAGCGCCAGCGCCCGGCGGCTCACCCCCGAGGAGCGCGCGGCGGCGGGCATCGGCGAGAACCTCATCCGCGTCTCGGTGGGCCTCGAGGACCCGGACGACATCGCGGATGACCTCCTCCAGGCTCTGCAGGCGGTGAGCCGGCCATGAAGATGGTGGACGTCGGGGCGAAGGAGCGGACGGAGCGGGTGGCCGTCGCCACCGCGCGCCTCCGGATGCAGCCGGAGACGGTGGCTCGCATCCGCGAGGGCCGGGTGGAGAAGGGTGACGTCCTCGCCGCCGCCCGGCTCGCCGGGGTCATGGCCACCAAGCGGACCCCGGACCTGATTCCCCTCTGCCACCCCATCGCCCTCACCGGGGTGACGGTGGAGGTCACCCTCGACGACGAGGGGGCCCGCGTCCGCGCCGAGGTGAAGACGCTCGACCGGACCGGCGTGGAGATGGAGGCGCTCACCGCGGCCGCGACCGCGGCGCTGACCATCTACGACATGCTGAAGAGCGTCGACCGGGGAATGGTCGTCGAGGCGCTCCAGCTCGAGCACAAGGCCGGCGGCCGCACCGGCACCTGGGACCGCGGCTCGGCAGGGTAGGGGTTCCCGAGCGCGATGCCCATCGCCCCGGCGGAGCTCATGCTCGACGTCGTGCTCGGCGCCGGCATCGGCGTGCTGAGCGGCATCGTCGGAATCGGCGGGGGGCTGTTCATCATCCCGCTGCTCGGGGTCTTCTTCGGCCTCAGCCAGCAGCGGGCGCAGGGCACCGCGCTGGTGATGGTCGTCCCCAACGTGCTCCTCGGGCTCTGGCGCTACGCGCGCTATCGGGGGTTCGACGCGCGTGGAGCGTGGCTGCTCGCGCTGCTCGCCCCGTTCTCCACCTACGTGGGGGCGCGGCTGGCGACCGCGGCTCCTTCCCGGGGGCTTCGAGTCAGCTTCGCCGCGTTCCTGCTCGCGCTCGCGCTGTTCTACGGGCTCCGGAGCCGCTCGGAGATCCGCGTCGACCCCGACGCGCGGATTCCCCCGCGGATCGCGGTCATTCTCGGACTCGTCGGCGGCTTCGTCTCCGGCGTGTTCGGCGTCGGCGGCTCGCTCCTGACGGTGCCGCTCATGACCACCCTCCACGCGATGGGCCAGGCCACCGCGCAGGGAATGGGGCTGGCCCTGGTGGCGCCCGGTACCGTGGTCAATCTCGTGGTGTACGGACGCGCGGGGAACGTCGACTGGGTGCGGGGAATCGCGCTCGCTGTGGGCGGGGTGGCGACGATGCCGCTTGGCGTGGCCATCGCTCACCGGCTGCCGGAGCGCGCGCTCCGGGCCATCTTCGCGGTGATGGCGCTGATCGGGGCGGTGGGTTTGTTCCTCCGGCGCTGAGCTGCTCGACATGCTTCGACAACTTGTCGAACCTCGACATCTTGTGAGTGGGAGCCGCGCGCTCACCGATGGAAACGCCCGTGGCAGGGCGCGACCGTCGTGGTGCCTTCCTTGCAACGACCTCCCGGCAACCGCGGGCTGAGAGGCCGCGCCGCCTTCGTGCCCATCACCAGCGGCGCGTCCCTCGGGCGCTCCTTCGGTGGGCTTCGGGAGGTCTCGAGTGAGAAATGCTCTTCAGCGGTGTGTGCTCCTCGGCGTGCTCGCAATCGTGCCGGCTCACGCACTGGCAGCCGGCGGCAAGGAATGGTCGGTCCTGACGGGGCAGACGATCGGCGGGGGCGCGACGTCCATTCACCTGCAGGCGGCCTGGCCGGGAGTTTCGCTGAGCGTGCTCCACGGCTCGAGTCCCGGCTTCGATCTCGGAGGGATCTTCACCTACAACTACAACTACGAGGGCGATGTCCGGGCCTCGTTCCCTGGCATCAAGGTGCAGGCCTACCTGAAGGGAACGGTGATCAAGAGCGGGAAGTACAACCTCGGTCTCTGGTTCGCGCCGGGGATGCTCGCGTACTTCCTTGGCCAGAAGTTCTGTAGCCCCATCGTTCTGCAGACCTTCACTCCGGACGTCACCGTCACGGGCGTGGTGAACAACTGCGTCGGCGGCGGTGGGACGCAGTACGGCGTGGCATTCCCGACAGGTCTGGTCCTCGGAGTCTCCGCGGGCGATCACCTCAACATTGCCCTCAATCTGGATCTCCCGTTGTTCCTCACCTTCGGCGACTACGGCACCTTGACCGTTCCGATCCTCTTCGGCGGAGGCATCGAGTATTTCCTCGACAGATCCACGGCAGTGACCTTCAGCCTCCGAACCGGGCCGATCGTCTTCACCAAGTACGGGACCGACTTCACGTTTCAGGCCCTGCTTGGTCTTGCCTACAGGTTCAGATGAGTGGCGCCCGGAACGGACCGGGTCCGAGGCTGAGCGAGCGCTACCGCTCCGGCCCTCTGCCTCCGCTCATCGCCGGAGGCGGCTCGGGTCGTGGCGCCAGCGGCCGCCAGTCGCCCTGGAGCACGAAGCCAGCCCACGCCTCCGGTGCCGAGAACCGGCGCTCCTTGCGGAGCGCGAGCTGAGCGCCGCGGAGCGCCTCGGCCGGTGACCGCCTCTCGCCGAGCAAGAGCGCATAGAAGCGAAACATCAGCGCCGCGGTCGGAGCGTCGGGCACGCTCCACAGGCTGCCCACCACCCGCCTCGCGCCGGCGTCCATGAAGGCGCGGGTCAGGCCCACCAGCCCCTCGCCGCGGACCTCCTTGCCCAGCGCCGTGCGGCACGCGGAGAGCACCACCAGATCCGCGGAGAGCCGCATGCTGGAGACGTCGGCGAGCGAGAGGAAGCCCGGCCTCGGGTTTCCCGCCGCGTCCCGGTCGGAGAGGACGATGCCCGACAGCTCCGGCCGCTTCACGTCGAGGAGTGCATGGGTGGCGAAGTGCACGATGCTCGCCCCGGCGACCTCGGGCCCCATCGCCGTCGCCCGGCTCGCATCGGGACCGATCGCCCGCACCACGCGGTCCGCGGGCAGGCGCGCGGCGATGGAGCTGGCCTCGCGACGCGCCCAGAGAAGGGGCTCGAGGGCCCTGAGTCCGGTGTCCTCCATCGAGCGCACCAGCGCCGGCGACGCGCCGGGCTGCCGCGCCAGAGCCGGATCGGCCAGGATGGCCAGCTCGGGCCCGGCGGTGGCGGCCCCCGGTCGGGTTCCTCCGAGCGCGAGGAGAACCGACGCCGAGGGCGAGCTCACCACGGTGTGACGGTCGATCAGCGGCGTCGTTCCGCCGGGCAGCGGCAGCGCGGCGAAGGGGATCTGCTGGAGCGCTCCGTCCGCCACCACCACCAGGGTGCGGGCGCCGAGCGCGTCGGCGACTGGCCCGAGCACCATTCGCGAGAGCGTCCGGGCCAGAGCGCCTCCGTCATCCACGGCGTCGGGAGCACTCCAGCGGCGGTGGAGCGCGGTCACCGCCTGCTCGATGGAGCGGCGCCCGGGGAGCGTCGCGGACCGCAGCCCGGACCGGGAGACGACCCAGACGAAGCTCTGGCGCTCCCCCACCAGGTACTCGACGAGGGCGGTCGAGTCGTCGAGGACCTCGTTCCGGATCTCCTGGACCGACAGGGGCCGTGCCGGGGCCAGCGACGCGTAGCGAGCGCTGCTGGCGCGCATCCTCTCTTGCAGCGCCTCCCGCTCGAAGCGCAGCGCCTCCAGCTCCCGCTCGACGGCGTCGGCGTCCTCGGCCCGGTGGGGCCGGCCCAGCACCTCGACCAGCCCGTGACGGGCGCGGACGGTCCGTTCCTCGAGGCCCCGTTCCTCGGCCCGCAGCGCCGGGTCCACGTCACGCTCGATGTCGACGCGCGCCCCGGCGAGGACCTCGAGCAGCGCGCGCGCCCGGGCGCTCTCGCTCGCCTCGAAGGCCGCGGCGTCCCAGCCCGCCCGTGGCTCGCGGGCGTGCAGGGCCATCAGCACTCCGGCCAGCAGCTCGTAGCGGCCGTGCACCACCGCGGCGTAGGCCGCCCGGGCGCTCGGGCCGGTGATGGAGCCTCGCAGCTCCTCGGTGAGCTGGAGCGCCTCGAGCGCGTGACGACGTGCCTCCATCAAGTGTCCGGTGAGCAGCTCCGCCCGGGCGAGCTCGGTGAGGCAGATCGCCTCCTGGACGCGATCGCCGACGGCGTGCAGCCCCTCGCGGCCCGCGGTGAGCGGTGCCAGGGCCTCGGCCGGGCGTCCGCTCTCCAGCAGAGTCCGGGCCAGGTTCACCCGGAGCTGCACGGTCGACCGCCGGTCTCCACTCGCCTCGAGCCGGGCGAGCGACTCCTGGAAGAGCTCGCGCGCCTGGTCCGGCTTCCCCGTCTTCAGGCGAAGCAGTCCCAGGTGGTTGAAGGTGAAGGCGACGAATCGCGCATCGCCGGTCTGCTCCAGCAGGGGCAGGGCCCGCTCGAAGGCGCGCCAGGAGTCGCCCGCGCGCCCGAGGTGCTCGAGGGTGATCCCCAGGGCGTACTCGCAATGGCCCTGCTCGTTGGCGTTCCCCAGCGTGCGGAAGGCGTCCCGCGCCTCGGCGAGGTCGGCCAGGGCGCGCTCCGATTCGCCGAGCTGCTCCAGGTCCATCGCCCGGTTCTTGAGGAGGAGCGCGACCAGCTCGGCGTCGCCGTCCTCCCGCGCCAGGGGCAGTGCCTCGGTGTAGCGGTCCGCCGCGGCCGAGAGGTCGCCCAGGTTTCCCAGTGCCACCGCGAGGAAGTTCAGGAGAACCGCCTCGGAGACGGGGAAGGGGGCGACGCTGCGGCGAAGGGCGAGCGCCTGCTCGATGAGCGTGACCGCGTCCCGGGGCGCGCCGAGCTCGGTCGTGACCAGCCCGAGCACTCCCTGGCTGTCCGCCTCGCGGGGGCGATCTCCCAGTGCCCGCCAGCCCAGGACGGCCTCCTCCAGCGCGGCGTGGGCGTCGGGGAGCCGGCCCATGACCTCGAGCAGCTCGCCCTTGCGGGTCAGCGTCTCGACGCGCTGGGCCTCGTCGCCCGCCCGGGCGAAGAGCGCGCCGCCGCGGTCGTACGCCTCGAGCGCCCGCACGTAGCGGGTGGCATCCTGCGCCGCGAGGGCCTCGTCGCCCTCGGCACGGAGCCGCTGGGCGTCGATCCGAAGGCCGTCGGCATCCGTGGCTGGCCCGACGGTGCCCAGCGTGAGATGGATGGAGCCGCCTTGGACCTGCCGCGAGCGGAGCCAGATCTCCACGCGCTGGGTGCCGGGATGGTCGACGAGGGCGGTCAGGGTCAGTGGGTCGGTCCGCCGGAGCACGTTCTCCACCTCGCCGACGGTCTCCCCCTCTGGGCCTCTGACGCGAAGCCCGAGATCGAGGTGGCCGTGCTCCAGGCGCAGGTGCAGCGCCGTGCCGGCGGCGGCCTCGACGAGGAAGGTTCGGACCTCACCGGGACGGACGACGTCGTCGGCGGTCTCTCCGGAGCCGAGCGCGCGGGCCGACGCCGGAAGCGCCAGCAGCAGAGCGCAGAGGAGGGCGACCCGCGCGAGCGTTCGCCCTCGACGCTGTCGACCTCGCCCGACCACCGCGACCTCCTCCGACGGAGCTCCTTTCCCACAGTCGGGGTACGGCAGGGATCGGGGGCGTGCTCGATGGCTCACGATGGCATCTGCCGGGCGGTCGCGTCTGTTCAGCGCGCCGTCGCCGCGCCTCCGGAGTCGAGGGGCCGCCAGTCCCCCTCGAGGACGAAGCCCGCCCAGGCGTGCGGCGCCGAGGTCCGCCGTTCCTTGCGCATCGCCCGCTGGGCCTGGCGCAGCGCCTCGGCCGGAGAGCGTCGTCCCTCGAGGAGCTCCCGGTAGAAGCGGGACATCAGCGAGGCGGTGGCGGTGTCCGAGACCTTCCAGAGGCTCGCCAGCACCCGCGGCGCCCCGGCGTTCATGAAGCCTCGGGTCAAACCGACCAGCCCCTCGCCGCGCACGTCCTTGCCCAGCCCGGTGCGGCAGGCAGAGAGCACGACCAGCTCCGCCGAGAGCCGCATCGACGAGACGTCCGCCAGGGAGAGGAAGCCGTTGTGCGGGCGCCCGGCGGCGTCGCGCTCGGAGACGACGATGCCCGACAGCTCCGGGCGGCGCACATCCAGCAGCGCGTGGGTGGCGAAGTGAACGATGCGCGCCCGGGCGACGTCGGGCCCGAGCGCCGTCTCCCGGCTCGCGTCCGCTCCGAGCGCCGTCAACACTTTCTCGGGCGGCAAGTACGAGGCGATCTGCCGCGCCTCGCGCCGCGAGCCAGGCAGCGGCTCGAGCCGGTGGAGCCCCGCGTCCTCGAACGCGCGGAGGAGGCTCGCCACCTCCGGTCCGGTGGGACCGACCTCGAGGTCACGCCCCTCCACCACCGGATCGGCGAGGATCGCCAGGGTCGGTCCCTCCCCGCGAGGTCCATCTCGCCCGGAGCGCAGCGCCGCCAGCACTGAGGCCGACGGGGAGCTCACCAGCGTGAAGCGGTCGAGGATCGCCCCTTCGCCTCGGGGTGCCGGGAGCGCCGCGAACGGAATCTGTTGCAGCGGACCGTCGGCCACCACCAGCAGAGTCTTTCCCTGGAGCCCGGCGGCGACCGGGCCGAGGACCATCCGGGACAGCGCGGCAGCGGGGCCTGCCGCGTCGTCGAGCGCGGCGGGATCGCCCCAGCGGCGGATGACGGCCGTGACCGCTCGCTGGAGCGTCTCCCGTCCGGGGAGGACCGCCGCATCGATCCGGGACCGTGACACCGCGTAGACGAAGCTTTGCTTCTCGCCGACGAGGAACTCCAGCAGGGTCGTGGAGTCGTCGAGCACCTTCTCCCGGATCTCCGAGAGTGACAGCGGAGCGGCAGGGACGAGCGCGGCGTACCTCGGGCTGCTGGCGCGCATCTTCTGCTGGAGCGACTCCCGCTCCACCCGCACGGCTTCCAGCTCGCGCTCGACCTGGTCCGCCTCCTCGGGCTTGTGCTCTCGCCCGAGCACCGAGCGGAGCGTGCGGCGTGCCCGTTCGGCGCGCTCATCGAGGTGCTTCCCGGTGGCGAGGAGCGACGGATCTACCCCCGACTGCACGTCCACCCGGGCGGCGCTCAGCACCTCGAGGAGGGAGCGCGCCCTGGCCGACTCGCTGGCCTCGAGCGCGGCCGCATCCCAGCCCTTCCCCGGCTCACGGGCATTCAGGGCGACCAGCACGGCGCCCAGCAGCTCGTAGCGGGGATGTCCTGCGGCGAGCCACGCCGCACGCTGGGACGAGGCCTGGATCGTCCCCCGGGTCTCCTCGATGGCCCGGATCGCGGCCTGGGCGTGCGCCAGCGCCTCCGGCAGGAAACCTCCGCCGAGCTCGGCCTCGGCCAGGTACTGGTTGCAGTTTCCCTCGTGGAGTCGGTCCCCGAAGCTCCGGAGCCCGGGGCAGAGCGGCAGCAGGGCCGCGCGCGCCTCGTCGAAGCGACCCTTCGCGGTGAGGACCCGTGCCTGGTTCACCCGGATGCTGGCGGCGGTGCGCCGGTCGCCCCCGGCCTCGATGCGGCGGAGAGAGTCGGCGAGGAGTGTCGTCGCCTCGTCCAGATGACCCTGGGCGAGACGAACGAGCCCCATGTGGTTGAGGACCAGCGCGACGAAGCGATTGTTCGCCGCTTTTTCCAGCAGCGGAAGCGCCCGCTGGTACGACTGCAGCGCGCGGTCGTACTGCTTCTCGTTCTGCCACCCGGTCCCGATGGTGAACTCGGCGAGACCCTCCTCCCTCGTCTTGCCGAGGGCCCGGAACTGCGCCCGGGCGGCCTCGAGGTCCTGCATGCCGCGCTCGGTGTCCCCGAGGTCCAGGTACTGGCCGCCGCGGTTCTTCAGCGCCACCGCATACGCGGTCTCGTCACCGGCCTCGCGGGCAAAGGGAAGAGCCTCGGTGTACCGGTCGATCGCCCTGACCGTGTCGCCGAGGTTCGCGTAGGCGATGGCCATCCCGTTGATGATCCGGCCCTCGGACCATGGACTGGGGCCGACCGCCCGGCGCAGGGCCAGCGCCTGCGCATAGAGATCGAGCGCGGTGTGGGTCTCCCCTCGCTCGGTGTGCACCAGGGCCAGCTCGTCGAGGCAGCGGCTCTCGCCGCTGCGCTCGCCCGTGCGCCGGAACAGAGGAAGGGCGCGCTCCACCGCCTCCTGGGCGTCCTGCAGACGGTTCACCTGCTCCAGCATGTCCCCCATCAACAGGAGGGCCGTGGCCTGCTCGAAGTCGTCTTCCAGCGCTCCGAACTCGTCGACGGACTGCCGGTACAGCTCGAACATCCTGGGGAAGCCCGCCGCCTCGTCTACGTCCCCGAGCCGGTCCGCCTCGTATCGCTTGCGCTCGGCGCCGATGCGCCGGCGATCGGCCTCGGTCGCCGCGTGTGGCGGGTCGACCCGGATCTTGAACGGGCCGGCGCGCGCCTCCGCGCTTCGAAGCCGGGCCTCGACGCGCTGCGCTCCGGCCCGCGGAACGATGACCGTGAGGGTGACCGCCTCGGGCGTCCCGAAGGGGGAGGCCTCGCCGAGCACCGCTCCGTCGGGCGCCCTCACCTGGACCACCACGTCGAGGTGCAGGTGGTCCAGCCGGAGATGAAGGGCCGAGCCGGCAGTCACGTCGACGAGGAAGACCCGTGGCTCGCCGGGCCCGAGCGTGGCATCGACGGGAACCCCGGGGACGAGCCGGTCCTCGGCACGGGCGGCAGACGCCTCCAGCAACCAGAGGAGGATCAGCCCCGCCCGGTGCGTCCTGTCCCGCCCAGGGTGCATGACTTCACCGCACCACCCGGAACCGGTGGCCGGGCAGCTGGACCCGCCGGCCGCCCGCGGTCTCGCCCTCGAGCGCGAGGGCGTACGTGCCGGCGGGGAGGATGCTTCCGTTCACCGCGAGCACCACCGCGTCCCGCGAGCTGGGCGGGAAGAGCCCGTCGAGGACGGCGCCGCCACCCTCCCTGGAGAGCTTGACCTGGTACCGGACGAAGCGCGGAGGCGACTCGCGCTCCACCGACAGGACGACCGGTCCGTCCTCTCGCACCTCGAGCGTGGGCAGGTCGGAACCGCGGGTCGCGACCAGGGTCAGCACCGGGACGGGGTTGGGCGGCGACGGCGGGCGGGAAGCCACCGGCGCGGGCGGCTCCGGCGGATGCTGTGCGAGCTCCCGGGCGCGGGCCTCGGCCGCCGAGCGCGCGGCACGCTCGGTCTCGACCGCCTGCTCGAGGCGGCGCCGGTCCGTCACTCCCCACCCGAGCGCGAGCAGAGCCGCCACGGAGGCGGCGAGCGCCCATCCGGTCGCGGCGGACCATCGGTTCCGCTTCTGCTCCGACGGCGCCACGACCGGCGGCGGGCCCAGGGCGCGCAGGCCCGCGGACAGGCCCTGGGCGGCCTCGACTCGGTCGAGGCATTCCGGGCAGTCCACCAGATGCGCCTCGAACTCGGCGCGCTCGGTCGCCCCGAGCCGGCCCGTCACGTACGCCTCGACGAGGTCGCTCTCCTCGATGCTTCTGTGGTCCATGTCCCCTGCGGTCAAAGGTGCCGCGAGCTTGCAGATTGTCGCGCCACCCAGAGCTCCTGGAAGCGTTTCCTTGCCCGGTGGAGCACCCTGTTGAACTGCAGGCTGGTCAGGCCGTGGTCGGCCTGGATCTGCTCCTTGCTTTCCTGGCCGAGGTAGTACCGACGCAGGAGGTCACGGTCGCGCTCGACGGGGAGCTCCTCCAGCACCTGGCGCACCAGCTGGACCTCCTCCGCCCGGCTGATGCGCTCCACCGGGTCCGGGGTCTCGTCCTCGAGGCGGGCCAGACGGAGCGTGCTGTCCGCCACGACCTTGCGTGCGCGCTGGTAGTGCCGGACTGCGAGGTTTCGAGCGAGGGAGGCCACGAACGCCGGAAGCTGCTCCGGCGACCGCACCTCGCCGGCCCGGAGGCGCTCGAGCAGGACCCGGAGCGTCTCCTGGTGCAAGTCATCCCCGACCGCGGCGTCGGGGGCGACGCTGCGGAGGATGACGCGGATGCCGCGGCTGAACCGTTCGACGAGCTCGCGCTCGGCGGCGGTCTCCCCGGCCCGAATGCGTCGCACCAGTGATTCCAATGCTTCCGTCAGAGCGACGCGATTCTCTCAGATCCCACCGAAAGCCCCGGGCCAACGTTCCGGGAGCGTCCGAAACTCGCAGACGGGGGATTGGCCCGCGGTCTCACAACCCAGTGACAGGTCAACGCGAGGGACTCTGCGCGAGCGTGGCCTCGTCGCACCCGGGCCCCGTGTCTGCACTCGGGTCGGCGATGTGGAGGGTCACCTGGCCCTGCGAGTCGGCGAGGTCGCGGGCCATCTCCGCGGTTGCCTTCGGTGGATGCGCAGCGTGTGCGGTGAGGTGGCGGAAGGTGCCGTAGGCAAGCGCGGCGATGAGGAGGCACAGCACCAGGTCGAACAGAGGGTGCTCGCGGACGAGGTGGTTCATGGACGACGAGCTCCGCAGCGAGGGTCCACTCCCAGGTGCAGGCACGGACCGATCCATCGCACCGCGCCCGGCGTTCGCCGCTCGATGAGACAGCGCGCGCGCTGCCTGCACTCTCTCCAGTGGGCCCAGGGGCCGCATTCCCGGGCGCCGGGGGTTTCGCCCATGAATCGTCGAGGAGTGCTGACCTTCACCGCCCTCGTGGCGCTGGTCGGTTGCGGCGCCAGTCCGCAGTCGACAGGAAGTGCCGCGACGGACTCGCAGGCCGAGGTTCGCGAGCCCGGCACCGGGTCGGACAACACCCGGTCCTTCACTCGATCACGGCTCTACTCCGTGAATCGCTCCGGATTCGGGCTCACCCTGAATGCCAGCGGCGGCCCGCTGGACGATTCGAGCAATCCTTTTTTTCAATCACTGGGGACGAACGGCCGTTCCTGCCACACCTGTCACGAGCCGGAGACCGGGATGACCCTCACTCCTGAGCGGGCCCGGCTCCGGTTCCTGGCGAGTCGCGGGACGGAGCCGCTGTTCCGCCCCAACGACGGATCGGTCAGCCCCAGCGCCGACGTCTCGACCGTCCGTGCGCGGGAGCAGGCCTACGCGCTGCTGCTCGACCGTGGCCTCATCCGGGTGGGCATCGGCATGCCCCAGGCGGGCGCCGTGTTCGAGCTGGTCCAGGTCGAGGACCCGTACGGCTACGCCAGCGCCAGGGAGCTGTCGCTGTTCCGCCGTCCGCTCGCGAGCGCGAACCTTCGTTTCCTGAGCACCGTGATGTGGGACGGGCGAGAGACCTTCAAGGATCCGACTCAGTCCACCGGGTTCGCCAGCATCCACTTCGACCTGGCGGACCAGTCGAACGCCGCGACCACCGGCCACGCCCAGGGCCAGCCGCTCAGTCAGGACCAGCGCGAGAGCATCGTCGCCTTCGAGATGCAGCTCTTCACCGCCCAGCAGATGGACTTCCGCGCCGGAGTGCTGACTAGCGGGGGGGCGCGCGGAGGGCCCGAGGCGCTGATCGACCAGGAGTACTACTTCGGCATCAACGACCCGCTGGGCGCCGACCCCGAAGGCTTCGATCCCGTGTCCATGACCGTGTACGACGGGTGGGTGGACCCGGACGGGGACCGCGACGGGCGCAGCCACTGGAAGCAGGAGGCTGCGCGGGAGGCGATCGCCCGGGGCCAGGCCCTCTTCAACAGTCACCCCATCGCCATCACCGGGGTGAGCGGGCTGAACGACGACCTGAACATCGCGTCGATCCCCGGAACCTGCACCACCTGCCACGACACGCCCAACGCTGGGGACCACTCGGTGCCGGCGCCGCTCCGGATCGGCACCGCCGAGGTGAACCCGGTGGGCGGCCTCGACGTCAGCGGTCTCCCCATCTACACGCTCCGCAACCTCGCCACCGGGGAGACGGTGCGGGTCACCGACCCCGGCCGGGCGCTGATCACCGGCAAGTGGAAGGACATCGCCCGGTTCAAGGGTCCGACCCTCCGCGGCCTGGCGAGCCGGGCTCCGTACTTCCACAACGGCTCGGCCCGGACCATCGCCGACGTGGTGAGCTTCTACGACGCGCGGTTCGCGCTCCAGCTGACCGACCAGCAGAAGTCCGATCTGGAAGCGTTCCTCGCGGCGCTCTAGCTCTCAGCCGAGCGCGAGCACCGCGGCGAGGCTCGCCGCCTTGTGGTCCGCGGTCCAGGGCGGCCCGAGCGGGCGCCCCAGCTGTGTGAGGTAGGCGGGCACTGCGTCCTTCCGGAGCCCGAGTGCGACGGCGGCCCGCCGCACGAGCTCGGGCGCCTGGACCTGGATCACCGGGAGGCCGAGCTCCTCGCTGGCGGCGCGGATGACCGCGCGGAACAGCGCGCCCTCGGCGGCGTGGACCAGGGTGTGGCTCTGGAGGATCTCCTCGAGCGACCGCGATGGTCCCTGCCTGGCGGTGATGATCGCGCTTCCCACGACGCGGTGACCGGTGCCGTGGAGGTGCGCGATCGCGGCCCCGAGGGCCTCTCGCGCCTTCGAGCGTGCCTCGTCCTCGGCGAGGCGGAGCAGGGCGCGGGCATCCTCCGGCGGGAGCTCGCGCGCGGCGTGGTAGACGTGCGGCGAGGCCTCCGGGCGGTTGCTGGTGGAGATGGGCAGCATGCCCACCCGGCGTCGGTCGAGGACGCTCAGCGTCGAGCCGGAGCGGGCGATCGCGACCATCGCCGCCCAGCCGGTGTGCACCGAGAACCCGAGCGCCACGGCGCCCGGGGATGGTCCATCCGACGCCACGGAGGGGAGGATAGCCCCGCCGAGGGGAGTTCGGCCCGGCCTTCAGTGCGGCTTGCTGGCGAACCAGATTTCGCTCTGGCCCGTGACGCGCACCGTGCGTCCTTCCCCGACGACGATCTTGGCGTACTCCCCGGGGAGGATCCGGGTGGCGGGCTCCTGCGACGGGCGATCGACCCGGACCGCGATCCCGCCCGGCGGGATCTCGATCTCGGTTGCCGGTTGCACCCGGAGCACCTGGGCGAAGCCGGTCCCGGCGTGGACCAGATAGAGTCGTTCCGGCGTTCCCATCGCCCGGTAGGCGAGACCTCGGGCCATCACCGGGGCGATGCGATCCTCGCGCACGATCTCCACCCGGACGCCGTCGCTCATCTTCCGTCCGTCGGGGCTCTCGGCGCCGAAGCGCCACAGCGCGCCGGTGAGCTGCTGCCCCGGACGGGTCGAGGCCGGGACGTCGACGGCGAGGCGGTACTCGGCATCGTCGAAGCTCCGGGTCTCCGCCAGCTCCTGGTGCTGCGTCACCTTGACCCGTGCGAGGCGCAGGGTGTCCCCCGGACCGGCCGGCCCGACGAGGAGGAAGGAAGACTGGCCGCTCCCGAAGAGCATCGGGCCCTGCCGCGCCCGTGCAGCCTCGGGCGACATGGTGAGGGAGAGCACCAGCGCCAGCACCACGCTCACGGGAGCACCCCGCGGACCACGGCCTGGCACATCGAGGCGAGCACCAGGGCGTGGTTGATCTCCCCGGAGGCCACCCGTTCTCGGAGCGAGGCCGCCCGGACCAGCTCCACCCGGATGTCCTCACCGGCGTCGAGTCGCAGGGCCGCCGTCTTCCGGCAGTCGTGGGCCAGGAAGGTGTGAAGGCGGTTCACGAGGAAGGCGGGATTGGGGTGGCAGGTCCCGAGCGCCGTCCAGCGGGCAGCAACGAAGCCGGTCTCCTCCACGAGCTCGCGCGCGGCGGCCGCTTCCGCCGTCTCCCCTGGGTCCACCATGCCGCCCGGAAACTCCAGCGTGTCGCCGTGGATTCCCGCCCGGAACTGCAGGACCAGCACTGCCTGTCCGTCGGCGGTGAGCGCCAGGACGTTCACCCAGTCCGGCGCCTCGATGATGACCCGCGTGTGCGTCCGCCCGTGCGGGTCGGCGAGCTGGTCCTCGCGGATCCGGAGGATGGTGAGGTCTCGCTCGTCGCCGCGGCGGAGAGTCCGCCACCCGGTGCTCAATTCAGGAACTCCAGACGGTGGCGAAGGGCCTGCGCGGTCAGCTCGAGCTGCGCCTGATCGGGCGCGTCCGGGGAGAGCTCGAGACAGCGCTCCACGTCGTTCAGCGCCGCGCGGTAGGCGCCGAGCGCCGAGAGGATGGTGGCGCGGGCACGCAGCTCCCCGGGGTGATCGGGATGCAGCTGCAACAGGAGGTCGACGGCCCGGGCCGCGCGCTCTCCCTGGGTCCGCTCCAGCCAGGAGCGCTTCACGTTGTTGAGCATGCGCCAGACGATGACCTTCGCTGGCGACGGGGAGAGCAGCCGGGGCTGGAAGCGGACCTGGGGCGCGACCTTGGCCAGGAGGTCCTGGCATCCGGCCTCGGTGAGGATCTTCCCGCCCTGGAAGGGATCGACCACCAGCTTCCCGTCCTCCGAGGGACAGGCCACCAGGAAGTGCCCGGGGAACGAGACGCCGAACAGCGGCACCCCGGCGCGCCGCGCGACCTCGAGGTACACGACGGCGAGCGTGATGGGGAGCCCCTTCTTCCGGATCAGCACGCGGTCGAGGAAGCTGTTCTCCGGCGCGTCGTAGGTGTCGGTGTCTCCCCAGAAGCCTTCCTCGTCGGCGAGCACCCGCCGCAGCGCCTGGGCCCGGCCGAGCGCGTCGAGGCGCGCGGGCTCGAGTGCCCGCACCCGGGCCCCGAGCCCATCGAGCGTGTGCAGCACCCGCCCGACGTCGAGCGCCTCGTCCTCGAGCGCGGCCACCGCGCACGCGGCCAGATCGAGTCGCGGCGGTTCCGAGCCCAGCCCCTCGGCGAGGAGCGCCCGTGCGCGGGTGCTGTGAAGGGTCAGGGCGCGCATCAGGGAACCTGTCGTGCCCGGTGTTCGGCGCGGAGGGCCACCTGCGCGGCGACGAGACCGCTGAGGAGGCCATCCTCGAACTCGAACGTGGGGTGGGCCTTCAGCTCGGGAAAATCGTGCGGGTTGAGCACGTCCTCCGGGCCGATGTTGGGGACGGCCTCGCGGGCGAGCCGGAGGACCTTGGCCCGCTGCTGCGAGATCATCTGCTCCAGCAGCGCTTCGGCCGCCCGGAAGAAGTCGTCCACGACGGATGTCATGCCCCCCAGCCACCCCCCCGGTCAAATGTGGGCCCCCTGCCGACTCCCTGCGTGGGGCACCCTCGCCACGCGTGACGCGGGGCGAGGTAGTGTCCCCCGGCATGGCATCGCCACATCGTCTCGAGACCGAGGAAGCAATCCGCGACCTGGTGAAGCGCATCCGCCGGGTTGCGGTGCTGGGCATCAAGACCGAGGAGCACTCGGACCAGCCGGCCTTCTACGTGCCCGAGTACCTGCACTCGGTGGGCATCGAGGTCATTCCGGTGCCGGTCTATTACCCCGAGGTGAAGGAGATCCTCGGGCAGAAGGTGTACCGGAAGATGGTGGACGTGCCCGGCGAGCTGGATCTGGTGGACGTCTTCAGGAAATCGAAGGACGTCGAGCAGCATCTCGATGACATCCTGGCCAAGAAGCCGAAGGCCGTGTGGCTGCAGGCGGGGATTCGCAACGACGCGGTCGCGGACCGGCTCGCGGCGGCGGGGATCGACGTGGTGCAGGATCGCTGTCTGATGGTGGACCACCGCCGCTACGCCTGACGCGGCGTGCGGACAGGCAGGCGCGGGGCCGAGCGGTGGAATTGGCCGGGAGGACATGGCCCCTCCCCGGCAGGGTGTCGATCCTGCCCCCATGGCCACCCACGATCCGAAGAGCCGCCTCGACGAAGGAAGCACCAACACCCCCCCGTACAGCGCGCCCAACGGCGTGACCGAGCAGCGGGGAAACCTCGGCGGGACGGCGTCTCCCGGGAGCGACGTCCGGTCCGATGTCCGACGGCCGGAGGAGTCCCCCGGCGAGAAGATCGGCCGCTTCTTCCGGAAGGCGATGGACCGCCTGTCGGGCCACGACGAGGACGAGTGGCGCCGCGGGAACGAGCGCAACGAGCGCGACCCCGACACCCAGGGGCGTTACCGGGAAGGAGACCCGAGCTGGCAGTACGGGCGCTCGGCGCTCCGTGAAGGCGATCCCGGCGAGTGGAGCGATCTCGGCCGCTCGCGCGACGACCGGAATCCGAGCGACGAGCGGCTCCAGCGCGGGAACGTGGGCCCCGGCCAGGTCGGGGCCGGTGGCCGCCCGTCCTGGCAGGGAAGCGACGACCGGCAGCAGTGGCAGCCCGGGCGCCAGTCGCAAGGAGCGTCTTCGCAGCAGGGTCCTTCGTTCGAGAACCGTGGCCAGCGCACGATGGGCCGGCCCGGCGCGAGCTCCGGAGTCGGCGAGGGCCTCGGCGAGCGCGGGCAGCCCGGCATCCAACGCGGCGAGGGCGACGTCGGGCGCGACGAGTGGAACCGGGGCGACTGGCCGCGGGATCACCGGGGCGACCGGAGCGCGCAGAGCGGCGCGTCCGGAATGTCTCGGGGGTACGCGGGGTCCGGGGCGTCGTTCGGGTTCACGCGCGACGAGCCCCGGATCCGCGACCGGGGCGAGGTCGCCCGCGACCGTGACGTCGGGCAGGGCCGGCGCTTCTGGCAGCGCGAGCCGCTCGCCGCGCGCGACGTGATGACCCGGAACCCCAGGACGGTGACCCGCCAGTCCGCGATCCGCGAGGCGGCGGTCTTCATGCGCGACGAGAACTGCGGCGTGGTGCCGGTGGTGGACGGCGCGGGGCGCCTCGAGGGCATCCTCACCGACCGCGACATCGTGGTGCGCGGAGTGTCGCACGAGAGCTTCGTCCAGCTCCGGGTCGAGCAGGTGATGACCGACGACGTCTCGGCGGTGACCGAGGACGAGCCGCTCACCTCGGTGCTCGATCTGATGGGCCGCAAGCAGATCCGCCGGGTGCCGGTTGTGGACCGCGACGACCGCCTCCTCGGCATCATCAGCATGGCGGACATCGCCAATCGCGCGGACTACGACGAGGATCTGCAGGACGCGTTCGAGCGCATCTCCTCGCGGCGCTCGTTCTGGAGCCTGTTCAGCTGAGGCGGTCGGGTGGGTCGGTGTCTGGGCGAACGCGCGGGGGCGGACGGGGCCGCCCCCGCGCGGGCCTCATCCGGTTCCGGGCAGCCGGCCGAGCTCGCGGCAGTGCTGGGCTGGAAACGCCCTCCACGCAGCGCTGAACCCAGGAAGCCGTCCGGGCGGGAGTTGCCTCGCCGCCCGCGGCAGGGGGCGTGTGCCCGCCCACACTGCCCGAGGAGGTTGCCTTGCCCCGGGGCCCCCATCGACATATGAACACCCATTGATATGGAGGCTCTCTCCCAGTCCTTCCGCGCCCTCGGCGACCCGACCCGGCTCCGCATCCTCCGGCTGGTCGCTGCGGCGCCGCTGAACGTCTCCGAGCTGGTCTCGGTCGTGGGAGTCGCCCAGTCGTCGGTGAGCCACCACCTGGGCAAGCTGCGCCAGCTCGGCCTCGTTCGCGAGGAGCGAGCGGCCACCTTCACCTACTACTCGCTCGCGGTCGATGCGGGCGACGTCCAGGCGCCGCTCATCAAGATGGCCTGCGCGGCCGAGGACCGCACCGGGGACCTGGCGCGGCTCAAGGACCTGCTCCGCCAGCGCGAGGACCGGCAGCTGCTCAACGAGCGCCTCCTCGAGCCGGGCCAGTCCTGGTTCCTCTGGGCCGGGGCGCTGGCCTCGCTGCTGCCGCCGCTGGACGTCGCCGACTTCGGCTGCGGGACCGGGGTGCTCAGCATCTCCATCGCCCGGTGGGCCCGCTCGGTGGTGGCCATCGACCAGAACAAGGCGGCGCTGGCCCAGGCCCGCGCGCGGGCGAGGCGTGAGGGGCTCCGCAACGTCACATTCCTCCGCGAGGACCTGCACCATCTGTCGCTCCCCGCAGGGAAGACGGGCCTGGTGGTGCTCTCGCAGAGCCTGCACCACGTGGAGGAACCGGGGGCCGTGCTCGGCGAGGCCGCCCGCATCCTCTCCCCGGGAGGCAAGATGGTGGTGCTGGAGCTGATGCAGCACGAGGAGAGCTGGGTCCGCGAGCGGCTGGGGCACCGGCACCTCGGCTTCGACCCCGGGGAGCTCGAGTCCACGCTCCGGGCGGCGGGCTTCGGGTCCCTCACCCGCGAGGAGCACCCGCGGCAGGCGACCTCGCCCTTCCGAGTCTTCCTCCTGACGGGGGAGAAGCGATGAGCGCGTCCAGCGAGCAGCGCATCCAGCGCCTCCGGGAGACGATCGCCGAACGCATCCTCGTCCTCGACGGGGCGATGGGGACGCTCATTCAGGCGAAGAACCTGAAGGCGGCGGACTTCGGCGGCCCGGAGCTGGAGGGCTGCAACGAGAACCTCGTCCTCACGCGCCCGGAGGTCATCCGCGACATCCATCGCGCCTACTTCGACGCCGGCGCCGACGTGACCGAGACCGATACGTTCGGCGGCACGCCGCTGGTCCTCGGCGAGTACGGGCTCGAGGATCAGGCGCTCCGGATCAACGCCCGGGCGGCGGAGCTCGCGCGCGAGGCGGCGGACGCGGCCGAGTCCGCCGACGGGCGCCTGCGCTGGGTGGCCGGCTCCATCGGGCCGACGACCAAGGCGATCAGCGTCACCGGCGGCGTCGAGTTCGACGCGCTGAGCGACACCTTCGCCGTGCAGGCCGAGGGCCTGGTCGTCGGCGGGGCGGACTACCTGCTCATCGAGACCTCGCAGGACACCCGCAACATCAAGGCGGCCCTCCTCGGCTGCGAGCGCGCCTTCGCCCGCGTGGGGCGGCGCGTCCCCATCGCCATCTCCGGCACCATCGAGGCGATGGGCACGATGCTCGCCGGCCAGTCGGTGGAGGCGCTGGCGACCTCCGTCGAGCACGTCGACCTCCTCTACCTCGGCCTCAACTGCGCGACCGGTCCCGAGTTCATGACCGACCACATCCGGTCGCTCGCAGCGGTGACCAGATTCCCGGTGGGGTGCGTGCCCAACGCCGGGCTCCCCGACGAGAACGGTCGCTACCTCGAGACGCCGGCGATGATCTCCCGCTCGCTGCGCCGGTTCGCCGAGGAGGGCTGGCTCAACGTGGTGGGCGGCTGCTGCGGAACCACCCCCGAGCACGTCCGGGCCATCGTCGAGGCGGTCCGCGGCCTGCCGCCGCGGAAGGCGCAGCCCCGCTCCGCCTCCCGCCTCTCCGGGGTGGACTACCTCGAGGTGGGGGACGACGTCCGCCCGGTCATCGTGGGCGAACGCACCAACGTCATCGGCAGCCGCAAGTTCAAGGACCTCATCGTCGCCGAGCAGTGGGAGGACGCCTCGGAGATCGCCCGTGCGCAGGTGAAGCGCGGCGCCCAGGTCATCGACCTCTGCCTCGCCAACCCGGACCGCGAGGAGCTCCGGGACATGGAGCGGTTCCTGGCCGCGGTCATCAAGAAGGTTCGGGTCCCCCTGATGATCGACTCCACCGACGAGAAGGTGGTGGAGCGCGCGCTCACCTACTGCCAGGGCAAGGCGATCATCAACTCCATCAACCTCGAGGACGGCGAGGAGCGCTTCCACAAGGTGGTGCCGCTCGCTCGGCGCTTCGGCGCCGCGCTCATCGTTGGCTGCATCGACGAGACGGGCATGGCGGTGAACCGCGGGCGCAAGCTGGAGGTGGCGGAGCGCAGCCACGAGCTGCTCACCACGAAGTACGGCGTTCCCGAGGAGGACCTCTACTTCGACCCGCTGGTCTTCCCCTGCGCCTCGGGCGACCAGCAGTACGTGGGCAGCGCGGTGGAGACCATCGAGGGAGTGCGGGCCATCAAGCAGCGCTTCCCGCGCAGCAAGACCGTGCTCGGCATCTCCAACGTGTCCTTCGGCCTGCCCACGGCCGGGCGCGAGGTGCTGAACTCGGTTTTCCTCTACCACTGCACCCAGGCCGGTCTGGACATGGCCCTGGTCAACTCAGAGAAGCTCGAGCGCTACCCCTCGCTCCCCGAGGAGGAACGGCGGCTCTCCGAGGACCTCCTCTTCAATCGCGGCGGCGACCCCATCACTCCGTTCGCCGCGCACTTCCGGGAGCGCAAGGCCGCGCCGGCCCGCGCCACCAAGAGCCTCCCGCTCGAGGAGCGGCTGCCGCGCTACGTCATCGAGGGCAGCCGCGATGGGCTCCTTCCCGACCTGGCCGAGGCCCTGAAGAGCAAGAAGCCGCTGGAGATCATCAACGGCCCCCTGATGGCGGGGATGGACGAGGTCGGCCGGCTCTTCGGGAAGAACGAGCTCATCGTCGCCGAGGTGCTGCAGAGCGCCGAGGTGATGAAGGCGGCGGTGACCTACCTCGAGCCCCACATGGACAAGGCCTCCTCCGCGACCCGGGGCAAGGTGGTCCTGGCCACGGTGAAGGGCGACGTCCACGACATCGGCAAGAACCTGGTGGAGATCATCTTCGCCAACAACGGATTCCAGGTGGTCAACCTCGGGATCAAGGTTCCGCCCGAACGGCTGGTGGCGGCCGTGCGCGAGCACCACCCGGACATCCTCGGGCTGTCGGGGCTCCTGGTGAAGAGCGCGCACCAGATGGTGTCGACGGCCGAGGATCTCTCCCGCGCCGGGGTGAAGATCCCGGTCCTGGTGGGTGGCGCGGCCCTCTCCCGCAACTTCGTCGACCGCTCCATCGCCCCGGCCTATGCCGGCACCGTGGCCTACGCCCAGGACGCGATGAGCGGCCTCGACCTCGCGAAGCAGATCGTGGAGCCGGGCGGCCTCGACCGGCTGGGCGACGAGCTGCGCGTGCGGCGGGAGAAGCTGGCCCAGGAGACCGCCAACCGGCCCGCGCCCGTGCCCGCCGCGCCGGCGACGCGCTCTAGCGAGGTGCGGATCCTCGAGACGGTGCCCGCGCCGCCGGACTGGGACCGCCACGTCCTGGCCACCACGCCGCTCGATCAGATCTGGAGGTTCGTCAACCCGGTGATGCTGTACGGCCGGCACTTCGGTGTGAAGGGCTCGGCGGCCCGCGCGCTCGACACGCCCGGGGAGTCGAAGCTGGCCGACACCGAGGACGGCCGGAAGGCTCTGGACCTCAAGGCGACGCTGGGCGCCCTCAAGGAGGAGCTGAAGACCGCGGGGATGGAGGCGAGGGCGGTATTCCGCTTCTACCGCGCCGGATCCGACGGGAATCGGCTCGTCCTCTTCGACGGCACGAGCGGCGCGGAGGTCACCTCCTTCGAGTTCCAGCGCCAGGCCCGGCCCGGCGGCATCAGCCTCGCCGACTTCGTCCGTCCCCTCGACGGCGGGAAGCCCACCGACAACCTCGCGCTCTTCGTGGTGACGGCGGGGAAGGGGATCCGCGCGATCTCCGAGCGCTACAAGACCTCGGGTGACTTCGTGAAGATGCACGGGGCGCAGGCCCTGGCCCTGGAGACGGCGGAGGCCTATGCCGAGCTGCTCCACTCCCGCATCCGGAGCATGTGGGGAACGCCGGACCGTCCGGACCTCACGATGCTGGAGCGCTTCCGCGCCGAGTACTCGGGGAAGCGCTACTCCTTCGGCTATCCGGCCTGTCCGCGGCTGGAGGACCAGAACCAGCTCTTCGCCACGCTCCGACCCGAGGACATCGGCGTCACACTCACCGAGGGGTGCATGATGGAGCCCGAGGCCTCGGTCTCGGCTCTGGTGTTTCACCACCCCGACGCGTTCTACTTCTCGGTGAACTAGAGCACCATGGCCCTTGACGTCCGAGCCGCCCTCGCGCTGCTCCCGCGCGGGGCCATCACCGGCATCGGGAGCTTGCCGCACACCCAGATGGAGCTGGCGCTGCAGATGGCGCTGGCGGTGGACGTGCCGTACCTCCCGCAGCTTCCGACGGGGAACCCGTCCGAGCTGATGGTGCCCTCGGCGCTCGAGGGGCTGCCGGGGCTCGACGCCTCCGAGGACGGGGCCTGCACGGTGGAGCTCGGGGCGTGGGAGAGCGGCCGCTCCGAGCTGGACGCGCGCATCGATGCGGTGCTCAGGAGCGGAGATGCGTCGGCCTTCCTCCCCGGGGTCGGTTCGGTCCGGGCCCTGCGCCCGTTCCTCTGGGAGGTGCGGGAGCGGAAGCTGGCCTTCGCCAAGGTGCAGATCGCCGGCCCGGCCACGGTGCGCTGGAGCTCGCGGCTGTCCACCGGCGAGGCGCTGTCCGACCATCCCGGGCTCGACGCCCAGGTCTTCCGGCTGGTGCTGGTGAGGTCACTCGCCCTGGTGCAGGCGGTGCGCGCCACCGGAGCGACGGTGCTCTTCTACCTGGACGAGCCCGGCCTCTACGCGCTGGACACCACCGACCCGGCGCACGTGGGGATGCTGCTCGAGCTGCGGCTCCTCGTCTCGGCGCTCCACCAGGCCGGAGCGATCGTCGGCCTGCACTGCTGCGGGAACACCCGCTGGTCCGCGCTTCTGGACCTCGGGATCGATCTGCTGTCCTTCGACGTGCGGCTGTCCCTGGACGCGGTGCTCGACGAGCCGCGGGCCCTGCGCCGCTTCCTCGATCAGGGCGGGGCGTTCTCGCTCGGGCTCGTTCCGACGGACCTGGGCCAGGAGGCGGATCCGCTGGAGCTGGCCCGCGCGGTGGAGACCTCGTTCGCCGCGGCGCTGCCGGACCGGCCCGGGGCGCTGCGTCAGTTCGTGGCGACGCCGGCGTGCGGGCTCGCGATGCGGTCGGTGCTCGAGGCGGAGCGGATCTTCGAGCAGCTCAGGGCTGCGCGCTCAGGCCTGCTGCGCCGCTGAACCGTCGCTCGTCGCGCAGCCGGTGGACAGCTCGCGCTCGGCCTGCGACCAGTTCTCGGTGTCGCGCCCGGAGACGCAGCCGCTCAGCAGCCAGATCTCGTAGGCCCGGCGGGCGATCTGTTCGTGGGTGGGCATTGGCCTCGCGGAGTAGGCGACCCGGTGCAGGCCCAGCTCGGCCTTGCGCGGGGCGGGAATCACGGAGGCGCCCCGGGACGGGCGCGGGGCGGGGGCGGGGCGGACGCGAGCACGGGTCTCGGCCGCCGGCTCGGTCTGGCGGTCGCCCTCATGGGCGTCGGCGACGTTGGAGTTCCTCTTCGACGGCATCGGAAGTGTCATTCCCCTTTCAATCCATCTCTCCACCTTTCGGGGCGGGTGCGTCCAGTTACGCACCGTCAGTCAGCCTCGGCCCCCGCGCGAAACCCCGTTCAATGTTGCGCAGAAGACGCGCGGCGTCGCCCTCGGGTCAGGGCCTCGACGCGAGGCGTCACGCCAACCGAACGCCCGTGCTGCCTGAGCGTGCCTTTTTCGCTGGTACGGAACGGCGGGCTGACCTACGTCCGAAGCGAGTCGAGACAGAGGAGGCGTGAACCGATGCGTCGTTTCGTCCTCGCCCTGGCGGTGGTCGCACTCGCGGGCTGTCAGCAGAGCAAGCCCGGACGGATCGGGGTCATCACGGCGCTCACCGGGAGCCAGCAGGCCTTCGGTCAGGCACACGACCGCGGCTACGAGATCGCCCTCGAGGAGATCAACGCGGCCGGGGGGGTGCTGGGCAAGCCGCTGGAGATCGTGAAGTACGACGACCAGAGCAAGGCGGACATCGCGGCGCAGGGCGTGGCGAAGCTGGTGGACCAGGACAAGGTGAGCGCCCTCATCGGCTCGTACTCGTCCGAGAGCACCAAGGCCATCGTCCCGCTGGTGGCCCGGCGCGGGGTACCCCTCCTGATGCCCACCGCCACCGCGGACAACGTGCTGGACAATACCCAGGGGTGGAGCTTCCGGCTCTGCTCGGGGGCGACCGACTACGCCAACTCGATGGTCAGCTTCTGGCGGGACGCCGGGATGCCGAAGAGCGTGGCGATCGTCTACGAGAACACCAACTTCGGTCAGGCCAACGGCGCGGCGATGAAGAAGGCGGCCACCGACGCCCACATCCCCATCGCCACCGAGGAGTCGTACACCGCAAAATCACCCAGCTACACGGCGATGCTCGAGAAGGTGAAGGAGAAGAACCCCGACGCCATCTACTTCGCCAGCTACCTGCTGGACGCGACCAGCCTGATGCACCAGTCGCGACAGGTGGACCTGAATCCCCGCTACTTCACCGCCGCGGGCACCGGTTTCAGCACGCCGGAGTTCCCCACCGCGGACAAGGGCGCGGGCAAGGACGCCGAGTACACCTTCAGCGTGACCCAGTGGATGCCCGAGTCGAAGTGGCCGGGCAGCGCCGAGTTCGCCAAGAAGTTCCAGGCGAAGTACGGCTCGGTGCCCGCCTACCACGCGGTGCAGGCCTACACCGCGCTCAAGGTGATGGCCGAGGCGGTGAAGAAGGCCGGCAAGTGGGACGCGACCGCCATCCGCGATGCGCTGAAGGCCATCGACCTTCCGGAGACCACCTTCGGGCCCGTGAAGTTCGATGCCCGGGGACAGAACCTCCATCCGGTCCTCGTGACCCAGGTCCAGAAGGGGCAGTACCAGATCGTCCATCCGAAGACCGAGGCGACGGCGGACCCCATCCTCCCCACCCCGAAGTGGAGCGGGCGCTGACGTGCATTTCGTGCAGGCCTTCCTCAATGGCCTGCTGGTGGGGGGCGTCTACGCGCTGATCGCCAGCGGGATGGCGCTGATCTTCGGCGTCATGCGCCTGGTGAACTTCGCCCACGGCGCCTTCCTGATGCTCGGGACGTACCTCAGCTACTACGGCTGGGTCCTCCTCGGCCTGAACCCGTACCTGTTCTTCCCTCTCTGGGGCGTGGTGCTGTTCGTGTTCGCGGTGGGCATCTACCGGGTGCTGGTGCGCCGCGTGATGGGGGCGAACGACTTCCTGCAGATCCTCTTGACCGAGGGGATCAGCCTCGCCCTCGTCGGATTGGCCCAGCTGGTGTTCGGGGCCGACTACCGGCAGATCAATCTCCCCATCGCGAACCGCATCACCGGGTTCGGCTCGCTGCACTTCAGCGTGGGCTACATCCTGTCCTTCGCGGTCTCGCTCCTGCTGGTCATCGCGCTCACCCAGTTCCTCGCGCGGACCGAGATGGGCCGGGCGATCAGGGCCGTCGCCCAGAACCGCACCGTCGCCCCGCTGATGGGCATCCGGGTGGAGCGGGTGAGCGCCATCACCTTTGGATTGGGCATCGCCTGCGCGGGCATCGCCGGGGCGTTGCTCCTGCCCATCTTCTGGACCAATCCGACCGTGGGCGCTCCTTACACGCTCAAGTCGTTCGTCATCGTTGTGCTCGGGGGCATGGGGAGCGTGCAGGGCGCGGCGCTCGGCGGACTGCTCCTCGGGGTCGCCGAGCAATTCACCGCGTACACCTGGGCCGACCGCTACGCCGAGGTGGTGAACTTCGTCATCTTCCTCCTGGTGCTCCTCTTCCGGCCGCAGGGGCTCTTCGGAGGGAAGGCATGAAGCGTCTTCCTAAGTGGTGGCCGACGGCGCTGTTCTTCGCGGTGCTGCTCAGCATGCCGCTGTGGATCACCGACGGCTACGTGCTGCAGCTCATCTTCCGGGTGGTGATCTTCGCCGTCGTGGGGATGGCCTGGAACATCGTCGGTGGGTACGCCGGCCAGCTGAGCCTCGGCCACGTGGCGTACTTCGGGATCGGCGCGTACGCGATGACCCTCTCCACCGAGCGCATCGGATGGAATCCCTGGCTCGGGGTGATCCTCGGCGCGATCCTCGCCGCCGTCGGTGCGCTGATCATCGGAAGCATCACCTTCCGGCTGAGGGGGCCGTACTTCGCGCTGTCCACAATCGCCGCGGCGGAGATCATCCGGGTACTGGTGCAGAACCAGGACCAGCTCACCCACGGCGCAGTTGGAACCAACGCCCCGCTCCTGTTCCAGGCGCCGAGCCTGGATCAGAAGTTCTTCTGGGGGGCCATCCCGCTCCTGGGTGCCGTGTTCGCCCTGTCGATGTGGATTCACAGCTCGCGCTTTGGCTACCGGCTGCGGGCGATCCGCGAGAACGAGAACACCGCGATGGCGGTGGGCGTGAACCCTTCGCGCGAGAAGCTGCTCGCCCTTCTCCCCAGCGCGGTGTTCACCGCGCTCGCCGGGAGCATGTACGCGAGCTACTTCAGCTTCGTCGGCCCCGACACCGTGCTCACCATCGATATCTCCGTGCAGGCGGCGCTGATCGCGATGCTCGGTGGGGCGGCGACCGTGTGGGGACCGATCCTGGGCAGCATCGTCCTCACCCTCACCTCGGAGATCTTCAAGACCTACTTCGAGCACACGCACCTGGTGGTCTACGGCGCGCTGCTCATCGTGGTGGTCATCTTCCTCCCCGGCGGCGTGATCTCGCTCTTCGAGGGCCGGAAACGGCTCCGGCGGGAAACCGGGCCCATCGGCTCGGTGCAGGGCTAGGCCATGGCGCGCATCCTCGAGTTCGAGAAGGTGAGCAAGCGCTTCGGAGGTCTGCTCGCGACCAACGACGTCAGCTTCCACGTCGACGAAGGGGAGATAGTCTTCCTCATCGGACCCAACGGAGCGGGGAAGACGACGGTCTTCAACCTCATCACCGGTTTCGTGAAGCCGGACGCGGGGACCATCCGCTACTCCGGGCAGGACATCACCGGGGGCGAGCCATACCAGGCGACGCGCCTGGGCATCGGGCGCACCTTCCAGGTCGTGCAGCCGCTGCCGGCGCTCACGGTACGCGAGAACGTGATGCTCGGAACCTTCCTCCAGTACCCGCGGCGGAAGGACGCGGCGGACCGCGCGGACCAGGTGCTCGAGTTCATGGGGATGAAGCCGCGGGCGGACCAGCTGGCAAGCGGACTTCCGCTGGCGCAGCGCAAGCTCCTGGAGGTCGCGCGGGCGATCGGTACGGGGGCGAAGCTCCTCCTCCTCGACGAGGTGATGGCCGGCCTGAACCCGAGGGAGGGTGAGGAGGTGGTGGGCCTCATCCGCCGCCTGCGCGAGTTCGGCATCACCAGCGTGGGCGGCGTGGAGCACATCATGCGAATCGTGATGTCGCTCGCCTCCCGGGTGGTGGTGCTGGATCAGGGCAAGAAGATCGCCGAGGGACCGCCGGCCGAGGTGGTGCACGACCCGAAGGTG
>DASXGF010000172.1:0-3980 GCA_036489275.1 Myxococcaceae bacterium
TGATGAGGCCGCGGCGAACCGGTCGCGCGCCCGCCGAGCCTGCCCGTCGTGGGCGAGGACGGCGTCCTTCAGCGTCGTCGCCCGCCCGTCGTGCAGGTATCGGCTCATCGCCGACACGCCCCACAGCGGCGCGGTACGGAACTCTCGCCCACGTGCATCTCCCGTTTCGATCCCGTCGCCGAGGCTCCCCATGTCGTGGAGGAGGAAGTCGGAGTACGGGTGGAAGACGACACGGTCCAGGCTGTCCACGAGGGGGCTCCCGGTCAGGAACGTGTCCCAGTGACAATGGCTGCAGCCCACCCGGGTGAACACCGCCTTGCCCAGCCAGGCCTGAGAGGTCATCGGCTTGCGCGGCGGCGGGGCGAGCATCGTCATGAAGTCGGTGAAGGCCACGATGCCCTCCCCGTCGTCATTGATGCCCGGTAGCGGGTTGCAGGCCAGCAGGCTGCAGTCACCGCCAGGGCAGTTCTCGTCCGGGAACTCCGGGCTGGTGATGCCCATCTCGTTCAGGTACGCGTCGCCGGAGAACTGGTGGAGCGTCGGCACCTGGTTCTTCCAGCCGAACCGGCCCACCGCGTCCCGGTTCCGCGCGATGTCGTGCACCATCGCCACGCGCCCGGCCTCGTCGGGGTAGACCGCCCGCTCGATTTCGGCGACGTACCGGAAGGTGCTCTCCGGGACCGCATCCACCAGGCCCATGCCGAAGAGCGGTGTGGTCCGCCTCAGCGAGACGTACTTCGCGTCGGCCGGGACCCTCTCCCCGATGAAGTCGCAGCTCCCGGCCACTCCGATTCCGTTCACCTGGATCAGCGACCCACCCTCGCTGGTGAGCGGATCGAACTTCCCGTCCTTCCCCACCCCTCCGAAGCGCGTCTCGAGCGTGCCGCTGCTCCCGCCGACGCCCGGGTCCGCGTGACATCGGGCGCACGAGGTGTCGTTGAAGACGGGCCCCAGCCCCTCCTCGGGCGTCTCGTCCGACGTGAACTCCTCCACCCCGGCGGCGAAGCGCGCCAGCTCGGCGTCGCTCAGCCCGGGCAGCGGGTCCCCGAACTTCGCCTGCAGCGGCGCGTGCAGCGCCGTGCTCGCCGTCGTGAGATCCCGATCCGCCTCCGGCTCCGCCGGCGGCGTGCCGACCGTTCCTGTTCCGCACCCCGCGGCCCCGAGCGTCAGCCCGAGCGCCACGGCTCTCGACGTGTGTACGACCTTCATGGGGCACCTCCCTGTCGATTCCCCGGTCGAGCCGGACGCACCCGGCTCAGGGAGGCGCTGTGAACCTCGTCGCTGTGCGCGCTCAAGGCACGCTGTCCGAGCGCGGAGCACTGGTGCGCGCCCCTCAGCTCGCGACGAGCGCGCGCGCGCGTCGCGCGCCATTCAGGCCGGGCTGAAGAGAAGCGAGCTCACGGTCCGGCGTGAGGAGCCCGGCCCTCGATCGTCGCCGGAAGCCGAGCGAGCGACGCGCGCGAGAGCGCTCCACCGTCCCGATCGGGACAGGGGCGAGCCACCACGTGCGCCGGTTCGACGAGCGGCCAGGCGATCAGGGCGCGAGCACCGCGCCCTCGACCGCGCTCTGGAAGGGAGGCAGCTCGACCGTCTCGGACGGGGCGGACCGGCTCCTCGAGACCCCTGCTCGCACCAGCTGGTCCACCTCGCGGTTGAGAGCGGCCCGGTCGGTGAAGGTCACCTCGCGCACGAGATCATCGAGGAGCGTCTGCCGCGCCACTGCCCGCAGCAGGAGCCGGGTCAGCGGCCCTTGGCCGCCCTCGGTCAGGGCCCCGGCGATCGGCACGGCCCGCTGTGGACGCCACCCGGTCTCCAGCACGAAGTCCTCGAGAATCTTGCCCACCGCGCGCCGGGCATCCACCCGCTCCTGGTCCGGCCGGTGGACGTCCTCGGCCGCGGCCTCGGTCAGGCTGACCGAGAAGAAGACCGTGGGGAGCACGTCGAGCTCGCCGCGGCGGGAACGGACGAACTTCGCCATCTCCCGCTCGTGGTGCCCGAGGTGGACGCTGGCCGCCAGGAGCACTCCCGCGTAGCGCTCGAGCAGCGGCAGCGCCTCGGTCCGCACGTCCTGGGTCTGCACCTCGTGGCCGAGGGTCCGGACGCGGTCGGCGATCCCCTCGGCGAGGCGCCGGGTATGCCCGCTGCGGCTGGCGTAGACGACGAGGAACGGTTTCATGCCTCACCCGCGCTGCATCGGGCGTACCCTCGTTCAGCGCCGCGGATGCGGTCGGCGGCCGCAAGGCATGCGCGCACCATCTTCCCTCCCTGCAGCCGCTGCGGCGAACCGCCGGTCCCGTTGGACCAAGGTCTCACTGACGGACCGATGACACCCCGGCGGAAGCTCGGATTGCCTGCTCGTGTGGCCACCCCGCACGCCGGAGGACCCGATGAACGGCGTACCCCTGCTGGTCTCGATGGCGCTGGTCTCGACGGCGGCGCTCGCGCAGGACGCGTCGCCGCCAAGCACGACCGGGGCCAGCTCCCCCTACGCGCAGCCGCTGCCTCCGGAGACCGCCGCGCCGGCGAAGGACGAGGGGCCGATCTTCCCACTCTGGGGCGACAAGGTGAGGAAGGCCGGGTTCGAGCTGCCGCCCGCCCTCGGGGTGATGATCAACTACTACTACCAGAAGTCGTCGATCCTCATCTCGAACCTGCAGCTCGGGGTGAACAACGGTCCGCTCCATGATGCGAGCTTCATCCAGTTCGGCGAGTCCACCGCGCACGCCAACGCGCTCGCGATCCGGCCGAGCTTCATGCTCTTTCCGTTCCTGAGCTTCTACACGGTGATCTCGAGCGGGAACTCGGTCACCGAGGTCAACATCACCTCGCCGACGAACTTCACCACCAAGGCCTCGAGCGGCGCGTTCGTGGTCTCGCTCGGGGCAACCGCCCAGTTCGGCTACAAGGGCTTCTTCGTCGTGGCAGACTTCAACGGGTCGGTGGCGGACGTGGACCGCATCGCGGACCTCATGGGCTCGAACCTCCTGTCCTTCCGCGTCGGGTACAACTACAAGCTGCCCCGTCCGGGGCAGTCGTTCTCCTTCTGGGTCGGGACGAGCGGACAGGTCATCGGGCTGGATACCAACGGCTCGGTCAAGCTCGCCGACGTCATCCCCCCGCCGTCGCAGACGACGATCGACCAGATCAACGCCCGCTGCGAAGACTTCCGTCCGAACGATCCGCGCGGCCAAGCCTGCCGGGACTTCGCCGGCAAACTCCAGGACTGGCGGAACGGCACCGACCCGGCGGCCTCCGTCCAGTACTCGCTGGACAAGAAGCCCAAGGACGTATGGAACATGGTCGCCGGCGCGCAGTTCGCGCTGAATCGCAACTGGTACTTCCGGTTCGAGGTCGGCTTCCTCGGCAGCCGCACCTCGGTCCTGGTGGGCACCGAGTACAAGTTCGACATCTGACCCGGATGGCTGCGCACCCGCTCCGCCTCGTCGCCCTGGTGCTCGCCACGGGCGCCCTTCCGGCGGTGGCCCAGGACGCAGCTGCGATGACTCCCGACGCGGGTCTCGCGGCGCCGGCCTGCGCGAGCAGCTCCGAGTGCGTCCTGCGCCTCGACGTCGGCAGCGTCTGCCGCGAGGCGCAGTGCGTCCGGTATCTCGATGACAAGGACCTGCTCGAGATGATCGGCCTCAAGAAGAGCCGCGGGGTCCTCGAGCCCTACAAGCTGTACCCCTCGATCATCCCGGCCTTTGGCTACACACCGCAGAACGGCTTCGTGCTCGGCATCACGACGCTGGCCGGCATCTACCTGGGCAATCCGGAGACGACCACGATCTCCAGTCTCGGCCTGGTGGCCTTCTTCACCACCAAGAACCAGTTCATCGCCCAGTCACGCAACGTCGCGATCCTCGACGGCAACTCCTGGCAGCTGCACGGTGACTACCGGCTGCTCATCACCAACCAGTCGACGTACGGGCTCGGCTCCAACGCCGAGTCGCAGGCCACCGGGTTCTCGGTCAACGGATACG
>DASXGF010000202.1:0-21038 GCA_036489275.1 Myxococcaceae bacterium
TGGAAGCTCAGGCCGCGTGAGCGGTCACGGGGCGCGCCGCCGGGGCGGGAACGGCCGGCACCACCTCGCCGAGACGCCTCGAGGCCGGCCGGAGCGCCCAGGACGCCGCGGCGATGGCGAGGAGCACCACCGGGACGGCCACCTTGCTCGCCAGGTCTCCCGAGGCCGCGTGCGACACCGCCGCCCCGGAGAGGTCGAAGAAGATGCCCGCGTACGCCCACTCCTTCAGGCGAGGAAGGCCCGGGCTCACCACCGCCGCCGCCCCGAGCAGCTTCCACACGCCCAGGAGGGTGGCCACGTAGGTCGGGTACCCGAGCGCCACGATCGTCTGGACGACCGGGGGCGCGCGGAGGATGTCCATCACGCCTCCGAGGACGAGCACTGCTGCCAGAAGGCCGGTGAAGATCCAGTAGAGGGTCGTTCTCATGCCCCCAACATGCGAGCCTGCCTCGTAGGTCGCCAGGTGTCACAGATGCGTTTCACCTGCTAGCTTTTGATCCAGATGGCCGAAGCCCCTGAAACCGCAGAGCTCCTCGCCTTCGCCCGGGCGGTGGAGACGGCCTCGCTCTCCGCCGCAGCGAGGAACCTCGGCGTGCCCCGGGCGACCATCGGGCGCCGGCTGGCCAGGCTCGAGGAGAAGCTGGGCACGCGGCTCCTCCGGCGCAGCACCCGGGCCCTCGTGCTCACCGACGCCGGCGAGGCCTTCTACCGTCACTCCCGCATCGTCCTCGACGCGGTCACCCAGGCAGAGGAGAGCGTGCGCCGGGGCGACGGGCGGATCCGCGGCACCCTCCGGATCGCCGTTCCACTGATCAGCGATCCGAGCTTCCACGCGCTGCTCTCGGAGTTCGCCCGGGCTCACCCCGAGGTCCGGATGCTGGTCAACGCGTCGTCGCGGCACGTGGACCTCCTCCGCGAGGGCTACGACCTGGCGCTCCGGGCGGGGACCCTCTCCGAGCCCGGGCTGGTGGCCCGAACGCTCGTGCGAGGCGTCCTCGTCGCGGTGGCCTCCCCCGCCTACCTCCAAGAATTCGGGCCCCCGCGCTCCGCCCGCGCGCTGCGGCAGCACCGCTGCCTGACCGGCTTCGAGCGTGGTGAGATCCCCGGCACGCACTGGCCCCGCCGCGGCGGAGGGAAGGTTCCCATCGTGAGCCACTTCGTGGCCAACGACCCGCCGATGCTGGCAGACGCCGCGGTGAGGGGGCTGGGAATCGCGCTGGTGCCGCTGTTCCTGGTGTCGCCCCAGCTCGAGCGCGGCGAGCTGGTGCACGTGCTCCCCGCGGTCATCGGAGCCGAGGCGCGCGTGGCGCTCGTCTATCCGGAGAAGGAGTTCCTCCCGCCGCAGGTCCGGGCGTTCATCGACGCGGTGGTCGCCTGGGCCCCCGGGCGGCTGGCCGGCCAGCCGGTCACGCCGGCGCGGTGAGCTTCGTCCGGTCGGTGTCGGCCACGTGACCCGGCTCCGGTCGGTCGTTGTGCACGGGCGCTCCCGGCCGTTGCGCCCGAGCGTTGCACCGGGCAGATCAGCCCCAACCACGGAGGACGACATGCAGAGCCGAGCGACCGCGGAGTGGCAGGGCGATCTGATGAGCGGCCAGGGGAAGACCAGCGCCGCGAGCGGGATCTTCCAGGGCGCGCCCCTGAGCTGGAAGGCGCGCACCGAGGGAGTGGCCCACTCCACCACGCCCGAGGAGCTGCTCGCCGCGTCCCACGCGAGCTGCTTCTCCATGGCGCTGTCCCACGCGCTCGCCCAGGGCGGGCATCCGGCGAAGCGGCTGGAGACGAGCTGCGTGGTCGAGTTCGGACCGAAGGCCGGCGGCGGGTTCGAGGTCAAGTCGTCGACGCTCGAGGTCAAGGGCTGGGTGCCTGGGCTGAACGCGGCCGACTTCGAGAAGGCCTCCGAGGGAGCCAAGAGCGGCTGCCCGATCTCGGCGGCGCTGAAGATCCCGATGTCGGTGAAGGCCAGCCTCCAGCAGTAGGGGCTGCCTACTTGAGCCCGGCCAGGACGGTGTTGATGCGCTTCTTCTGCACGGGGTCCTTGGTCAGGGAGAGCGCCTTCTCGTAGCTCGTCGTCGCGGCCTTCTTGTCGCCGGTGGCAGCCAGCGCCTCGCCGAGGCTGTCGTGGACGTTCCAGGAGTCGGGATGGTCCTGGGCGTTCTTCCGGAACAGCTCGAGCGCCTCGGGGTACTTCTTGTCGCCGAGGTACTGGTAGGCGAGGTTGTTCACGTCGGCCTCGGTCGCGAGCTTCATCGCTTGCGCGCGCAGGTCCTTCGCGGCCGCCGGGTCCTTCTTGTCGAGCAGCTTGGCCTTGGTGCTCAGGTTGGCGAACGACGGCTGCACGGCGATCGACTGATCGGCCCAGGAGAGCGCCTGGTCCGCGCCGCAGTCCTTCTGGATGCACCAGGTGGCGGCCTGGTTCCACGGCTGCCAGAAGAACCTGGGCAGTCCCCGGAGCTGGGCCTTCAGGCTGGCGTAGGTGACCGCCTTGGTGTCCACGGTGATGGGGAAGGAGACCATGAGTTTTTCCCAGCGGAGGACGACGTTGACCGAGGTCTCGGTGGGGTTCTCGAAGGTGTACTGGAGGCTTTCTTGATGTTCGGCCTGGGTCGGGGTGACGGTGAAGCGGACCGCGTCCTCCTTGGCGTCGTAGCTGAAGCTGCCCCAGGCGCTGGAGATGGTGCTCAGGGCGACCGTCCAGGTCTTCGCGGTGGGGATCATGTGGAGCCCGTAGGTCCCGGCCGGGAGCTGCTTGCCGCCCACGGTGACCGCGCTGGAGAAGGTGACGGTCGTGTTCTCGTTGGCCCCCGCCCGCCACGGCTCGTCGTAGGGTACGAGCGCGCCCCAGATCTTTCGCTTCTGTACCGCTGGCCGGTGGTAGTCGATGGTGATGTCGGTGAGGCCGACCCGCTGGCTCACGGTGGCGTGCGGGCTCGGGTCGGGGAGCGAGAGGCGCGGAGCCTGCGCGAGGGCAGGCGTCGCGCCAACCAGGACGAGGAGGAGCGTCCGGTGGAGGCGGAGGTTCGACGGGTGGTGGGAAGGGTGCATGGGCGGTCTCCCGGAAGGCCCGGGTTAGAGGAAGCGGCGGCAGCCGACCATCTGGCTGCAGCCGGAGGCCCGGGCACTGCAGCGCAGCGTGGTGCTGCGGGCGCCGTCCGTGGGCCGGCTCCCGCGCCGGCAACCAGATGGCGCGGCCCCCGGGGGCGGTGGCGCGAGGCGGCATGAGCGCCATCCTTCTCGCGCTGGCGTCGGCGCTGGGGTACGGCGCGGCCGACTTCATCGCCGGCTGGCTGTCCCGACGGAGCCACTACGCGCGCGTCGCGCTCCTGGCCCAGATCGCCGCGGGCGCAGGCGCGCTGCTCGCGTCGCTCGTCGTCGGTGGGCGCCCCTCGGGTGCCTCCCTGGCCTGGGGCGCGCTGTCGGGTCTGGGTGGAGGGCTCGGGACGCTCGCGCTCTACCGGGGGCTGGCCCGCGGGCGGATGAACGTCGTCGCGCCGCTCTCCGGCGTGCTGGCGGCGGCACTGCCCGCGCTGGTGGGGCTGGCACTCGGCGAGCGGCCCGCGCCCACCGCTCTCGCGGGTCTCGGGCTCGCCTTGCCCGCGGTGTGGCTGACCGCCCGGACCGAGCAGGAGAACGGAGCCCGGTCCGGAACGAGCGCCTCGAGCGGCGCGCTGGACGGGGTCCTCGCGGGCCTGGGTTTTGCGGTGCTGTTCATCGGCCTGCAGCGCGCCGGCCGCGGCGAGGGGCTGTGGCCCACGGCGTCGTCGCAGATCGTCGCGGTGCTCCCGATGCTCGCGCTGCATGCACGGGCCCTGCGCCGCGTTCCCGGCAGCGCGCCGGAGGACCGCTGGCTCCAGCTCGGGCCCTGGCTCGCGGGCCTGCTGGTGGCGGTGGCCGCGATCTGCTTCTTCCTCGCGACCCAGCGCGGGCTGTTGACCGTGGTCGCGGTCCTGACCTCGCTCTACCCGGCGGTCACGGTCGCGCTCGCGCGCTGGCTGCTCGCCGAGCGGATCGGTCGCTGGCAGGGAGTGGGCCTGGCGCTCGCCGCGGTCTCGGTGGCGCTCATCTCCGGCGGGTGAGCGCGGTCACTGCACCTCGGCGCGGATCTCTCCGGGCTTGCAGGCGTCGGTGTGGACGTTCACGTACCCGCCGCCACCCGCCTTCAGGGCGGTGACGAAGGTGGCGAAGTCGGGCGGGGCGCCGGTGGCCGCCACGTAGTTGGCCGCGGTGAGGGTCTTGGAGAAGGGGGAGTCGAGCGGCGGGCTGAAGGGGAGGACGACGGGTCCGGCCGCGGCCGAGGTCCCGGAGTGGATGTGCGAGGCGGTCGCGGGCCCCGAGAGACCCGAGTACGTCACGTCGACAGTCACCGTGGAGTTGTCCGCGGCGATGGTCACCTTCGCGGTCCCGGTCGCATTCGCGCCAGCCAGCGCGCAGGGTGGCGTCTCGCCCTGCGGCGTGAGGTTGATGTTGAAGACCTTCGGCTGCGGCGAGGATTCGTCGCTTCCGCAGGCCACCACGACAAGGACGACCCACGGCAACAGGACGGAGATCAGCGCTCTCTTCATTGCCCGCCTCCTGGGAATGCGTCGAGGGGACGAGCCCCCGACTCTTCCAGTGCGACACGGCGACGCAGGACCGTTGCGGCCGCCATCGATCCGCGGCGGTGCAGCGTTCAGCAGCCGACCTCTCAAGTGAACGGCGGCGCGGAGGTAGTCTCCGCGCGCCCCAGGAGGCTCCACATGAAGCGATTCCTCGTGCTGTACGAGTCGTCGGTCCCCGCCACGGAGCAGATGAAGGCTCCGCCCGAGCAGATGAAGGCCGGGTTCGAGCTCTGGGCGAAGTGGATGGAGAAGGCGAAGAAGGCGATCGTGGACGGCGGAGCACCGCTCGCGAGCCCGTTCCCGGTGAAGGGTGGCGCGGTGGGGAGCGCGGCGAAGGTGACGGGGTACTCCGTCGTCCAGGCCGACTCCCGCCAGGAGGTGGAGCGGCTCTTCGAGGGCCACCCCCACTTCCACGCGCCCGGCGCGGCGATCGAGGTGCTGGAGTTCATCCCCATGCCAGGGACTGGACCGGCGTAGAGTCCGCCGGATGCGACCCGCGGCGAAGCTGCTCATCTCCGGGCTGTTCCTCTCGCTGCAGGCCGGGGCCAGTCCCCCGGAGGCACGCATGCAGATCTCCTCCTCGAGCTTTTCCCACCAGGGCGCGATGGCGGCGAAGTACACCTGCGAGGGCACCGACACCTCGCCTCCTCTCGCCTGGACCGGCATTCCCCCGACGGCGAAGAGTCTCGCCCTCATCGTCGACGACCCGGACGCCCCGGATCCGAAGGCCCCCAAGATGACCTGGGTCCACTGGGTGCTCTACGGGCTGCCGACGCAGGTGCCTGGCCTCGCCGAGGGCGGATCGAAGTCGCTGCCGCCCGGAACGAGGGAAGGGCAGAACGACTGGAAGCGGACGGGCTACGGCGGTCCGTGCCCGCCCATCGGACGCCACCGGTACTTCTTCAAGCTCTACGCGCTGGACACCGTGCTTCCGGATCTCAAGAAGCCCTCCAAGGCGGCGCTCCTCAAGGCGATGGAGGGCCACGTCGTCGGCAGCGCCGAGCTCATCGGGACGTACGAGAAGGGACAGAAGTGACACCGAGTCGCTCCGCCGAGTAGCTCGTCAGGGACGCGTGCGGCTCCGCGGAACCCGGGCGCGGGGAGCCGGCACGATGGACTCGAGGACCGACCGGCGCATCCAGGCCAGCCCGGAGTCGGCAAGCGCCGCCGCGGGTGAGACCATCGCGAGCTCGGAGCGGGGGAGCGGCAGCGGAGGCTCGCTGACCGCCAGTCCCATCCGACGCGCATGCGCCAGGGCGAAGGTCCGCGGCACCGCCGCGAGGAGATCCGTCTCCGCCACCACGGCCAGGGCCATGTGGAAGCTGGGCACGGTCAACGCCACGCGGCGTCTCAGACCGCGTCCGGCCAGTGCCGCATCCACGAACCCTCGAGGGTCTCCACTGAGCGAGACCACCAGGTGGCTCTCGGCGCAGTAGGCCGCCAGCGTCGGCGCCCGGGCGAACCGGTGGCCCTTCCTGGCGACGATCGCGAAGACCTCCTCACGCAGTCGCTCCACCGTGAAGCGGGCCGGGATCTCCTCGAACGGGCCGATGGCGACGTCGAGGGCGCGGCTGTCGAGCAAGGCGAAGACCGGGTCCCGCGAGCCGGCAGTGCCCCCTGGTGGCAGGAGCTGGCGGAGCCGGACGTCCACTCCGGGCGCCTCGCGCCGCATCCGCTCGAGGAGCGGGAGCAGGAAGACCGCGGAGGCCGTGTCCGGCGCGCCGATGGTGAACGCGCGGCTCGAGGAGTGGGGATCGAAGGGAGCGGTCGTCGCCAGGACCTTCCGCGCTCCACCCAGGACCTCGGCGATCGGTCCAGCGAGCTCGAGCGCGCGCGCGGTCGGAACCACGCCCCGAGGGGTCCGGAGGAAGACGGGGTCGCCGAGCATGCGCCGGAGCCGCCCCAGACCGTGGCTGACCGCCGAGGCGGAGAGATGAAGGCGGGCCGCCGCCCGACCCACGTGGCGCTCCCGGAGAACCGTCTCGAAGAGAACGAGCAGATTCAGGTCGGCCCGAGAGAGGTCAATTTCGTTCAGCACCTCGCTGAAATCATATCATTGGATTCAGCAGGCTCCGGGAGACATCTTCGTACCGACCAGGAGGAACGCCGGGTGATGACACGCAGGGACATGTTGCTGGGCGCCGCAGCGGCGGGTGCGATGCCGGGAGCCGCGGGTGGAGACGAGATCGCGAGGCTCATCGAGCGCACGACCGTCTCGGAGGTCGCCTTCCTCCGGGGAGAGATGGACCGGTACCTGTCGCTCAACTCGCACGCGGACGACTACACGCTCATGTCGCCCTTTGGCGGCCCCACCCGCCGTGGCTTCGACACCTCTCCGGCGCGGCTGGCGGAGCTTTCGCGCTACTTCCGCGGTGGCTCGGGCACGGTCGACGTCGAGCACACCTACGCCTCCGACCAGCTGGTCGTGGTGGCGATGATTGCCCGCCTGCGAGGCACCGTCGGTGGACTACCCGAGCAGGACTGGAATCTGCGGGTGACCCAGGTCTTCCGGCGGGATTCGCCCGGGTGGCGGGTCGTGCACCGGCACGCGGATTTCCTGCTTCGGAAGATCAGCCTCGAGCAGGCGGCAGCCCTGACGCGCGGCTGAGATCCAGCGCGGCGAAGAGACACCGCCTCCCCCGGACCGTTGCGCCGGCCAGCGCAGATTCTTTTTTCGGGCGCGCGATGACGGAAGGGACGGGTCGGAGCAAGGGCTCTGGTGAAAGCGAGATCCGACTCATGAGATCGACCAAGGCCTTCCTCCTCCTTCCATTCGTCGCTCTGCTCGCCGCGTCGCTCGGCTGCGGCTCCGGCACCTCCCAGACACAGGCCAGCATCGGGCCTGCCGGCGGCTCCCTCTCCCTTCCGAGCCCAGCTGTGCAGTTCGACGTCCCGGCCGGAGCGCTCACCGAGACGACCCTGGTGACGCTGCGAGCGAATGCCGACGCGCAGTCGGTCCTGGTGGCGCTCGAGCCTTCCCAGCTCGCCCTGGCGAAGCCTGGCCAGCTCCTCGTGACGCTGGACGGTCCAAAACACATCTCCAGCGTGACCGAGGTGAGGGGCGGGGGAGAGCAGCCGATCGGCGTCGACGTCCGCATGGAGAGCTTGGCCGGCGCCAGCGCCCAGCTCCGTCTCGACCGGCTCACCCAGGTGAGGATGCGGATGGGGGATGGGGACGGTGGCACCGGGGGAGCCTGTCGCGAGGACGATGGCGACCATCGCGGCCGGGATCACGGCGGCGACATGGACGACGGCGATCACGACGGTGAGCATCATGACGGTGGCATGGACGGCGACGACGACCATCACGACGGTGGGGTGGCCGACGGCGGCCACGAGGGTGAGCACGACGACGGTGGCGTCCTGGCCGACGGTGGCGTGCCGGGCCCCGACGGGTGTCCGGACGGCTTCGAGTGCGACGACGGCGTGTGCGTTGCTCACGGTGGCAACCACGAGGACGATTGCCGCGGCCACGACTCCGGGACATGCCGGGACGACGACGACGATCAGGAGCACGGCGACGCCGGGCATCCCTGAGCCGGAGCCCCGCCGAGAAACGACCACCTCCGGGCGGGCGGGCTGCTAGCGTGCGCGCGTGTCGCTCGCCTTCACCTGGCCAGGAGTCATCGCCGGCGGCGTCTTCGTGCTCCACGCGCTGCTGCCGGCGCGTCGGGTCACGGGCTACGTGCGCGGTGCGAGTGGCGTCCCGCTGACCTACCGGCTCAACGGCCCGCTGGTCTTCGCGGTGACCCTCTTGGCCTGGGTCGCCCTGTGCCGCGCGGGATGGCTCGCCTGGGACGCGTTCTACGTCCACCGGTGGGAGATGGTGGCCGGCGCCTGCGTGCTGGGGGTGCTCTTCACGCTCCTCGTCGTGCTCCCCGCGCCGAGGGTTCCCGGATGGGGCCTCGGGAAGGAGCTCTACCTCGGGCGCGTCGAGCAGCCGCAGTGGCTCGGGGGCCGGGTGGACGCGAAGATGTTCCTCTACCTGTTCGGCGCGACGATGCTCGAGCTGAATCTCCTCTCCTTCGGAGCGCACCACTTCCGGGTGCATCCGGAGGACCCCTCACCGGGGGTGGTCCTCCACCTCGTGCTCTTCAGCTTCTTCCTCGCCGAGTACCTGTTCTTCGAGCGCGTCCACCTCTACACCTACGACTTCGTCGCCGAGCGCGTCGGCTTCAAGCTCGGGTGGGGCTGCTTCTGCTTCTACCCGTTCTTCTACGCCGTCGGCCTCTGGACCACCGCCGAGCTCCCTGATCCGCACTGGCCCCTCTGGGCGTACGCAGCGATCAGCGCCCTGTTCTTCCTCGGGTGGGGGCTCGCGCGCGGAGCCAACCTCCAGAAGTACTGGTTCAAGCGGGACCCGACGCGGAAGGCCTTCGGGGTCATCGCTCCCGAGGCGCTGGAGGGCCGCGTCCTGGTGAGCGGCTTCTGGGGGCTCTCTCGCCACATCAACTATCTGGGCGAGCTCCTCATGGCCACGGCGCTGACCCTGAGCCTCGGTCATCCGGAGGTCTTCGGTCCGTGGCTCTATCCGCTGTACTACCTGGCGCTGCTGGTGCCGCGACAGCTGGACGACGACCGCCGGTGCGCCGAGAAGTACGGTCCGCTGTGGAGCGCTTATCGCGAGCGGGTGCGCTGGCGCATCGTTCCTTTCATCTATTGAGGAGCATCACCGCGGCGAGCGCCTCGAGCGCGACGCGGAGCATCCGGGCGGCGCCGGGGTCGAGCGCGCTTCCCTCCTGGAGCTTCCGGGGCAGGAAGGGCCGAGTGAGCGACTCCTCCAAAATTTCGAGGTTCATCGTGCGGAGCGTCTCCGCCAGTGCAGCTTGCGCGAAGTCGCCTCCCGCCGCGGAGGCGTTGAGCAGAAGCACCGGCTTGCCGGGGAGCTCGGGACAGGAGACCAGCCAGTCCAGCGCGTTCTTCAGCGAGCCCGGGACGCCATGGGCGTACTCGGGGCTGGAGATCACCCATCCATCCGCCGCGATGACCCGGGCACGTAGCTCCGCCACGACCGGTGGGACCGGGCGGCCCTCCTCGTCATCATCGGGGTTGAAGTGCGGAAGGTCGGCCAGCCCTTCATAGGTCTCCCACTCCATCCCGGGCACGGACAGCGAGGCGGCAGCCCGGAGGAGGGCGCGATTGGACGAGCGGGCACGGAGGCTTCCGGAGATGGCGAGGACTCTCACGCCGCATCGCTAACGGGCTGCTAGCGTCGCGCGCATGCCGACCCGAGGAGGACCCGGTGACCGATGAGCCCTTCGTGCGGCGGTACGGGAGCTGGGCGGTCGTCGCCGGTGCCTCCGAAGGCCTCGGCGCCTCGTGGGCAGAGGCCCTCGGCGCTCGCGGGCTGAATCTCGCGCTGTTTGCGCGCCGGCCGGAGGTGCTGGAAGGGGTGGCGGCGGCGATCCGATCCCGCCACCGCGTCGAGGTGCGCACGATTCCACTCGACCTCGCAGGCGTTGGGCTCGCCGGGGAGCTGGAGCGCCTCGCCGAGGAGCTCGAGGTGGGCCTGGGGGTCTTCAACGCCGCGCATGCGCCGCGCGGGCAGTTCCTGGAGCTGAGCCTCGAGGACCAGCTCCGCAGCCTCGACGTGAACTGCCGCGGACCGCTGACGATGGCCCACGTGCTGGGGAAGCGGATGGCGGCGCGAGGGCGGGGCGGGCTGGTCCTGATGTCGTCGCTGACCGCCTTCCACGGAAGCCCCTTCATCGCGACCTACGGCGCGACCAAGGCGTTCAACCTGGTGCTGGGAGAGGGGCTGTGGTTCGAGCTGCGGGCACGCGGGGTGGACGTCCTCGCTTGCGCGGCAGGAGCCACGCGCACGCCGGGCTTCGAGCGGGCGTCGCCCCAGGGAGAGCCCGGGATGATCGAGCCCGCCCAGGTCGTGGAAGAGGCGATCGCCAGGCTCGGTCGAGCCGGGGTGATGATCCCCGGCCGCTTCAACCGCTTCGCCTCGTTCTTGATGCGGCGGGTGTTGCCGCGCCGGACGGCGGTGGGGATCCTCGGCAATCGCACGAGGAACCTCGTCCTGCCGTCCTGAAAGGAGCCCGTGATGACGTTCGTCCATCTCGAGGTTCGCGAGGGTCTCGCGACCGTCCGTCTGGAGCGAGGGAAGGTCAACGCGCTGAACGAGCAGGTCGTCGACGAGCTGTCCCGCTGCTTCCGGGACCTCGAGGCCGATCCAGCGGTCCGCGGCATTCTCTTCACCGGAACGGGGAAGTTCTTCTCCTTCGGCTTCGACATCCCCGAGTTCCTCGGTGTCCCGAAGGAGGAGTTCAGGCGGTACCTCCGCAAGTTCACCACGCTCTACCGCGAGCTCTTCTTCCATTCACGGCCAGTGGTGGCCGCGCTGAACGGCCACGCGGTGGCGGGGGGCTGCATGCTCGCGACCGCCTGCGACGCACGGGTCATGGTGAAGGACAACGCGAAGATCGGCCTCAACGAGATCGGCTTCGGTTCGTCCCTCTTCGCCGGGAGCCTGGAGGCGCTTCGTTTCTGCATCGGGGAGCGGAGGGCGCAGGAGGTCGTCTACGGCGGTGTGCTGTACGGCGCGGAGCAGGCGCAGTCGCTCGGCCTGATCGACGCGGCGGTCGACGGAGCCACCCTCGTCGAGGAGGCGAGGCGGCGACTCGACCCGCTCGTGGCGAAGTCACCCCGCGCCTTCCGCAGCATCAAGCGGCTCCTGCGCCAGCCGGTGGTGGAGGAGATGCAGCGCCGTGAGGAGGCGTCCATCCAGGAGTTCGTGGACGTCTGGTACTCGGACGAGACCCGCGCGGAGCTGGCGAAGATCCAGATCCGCGGCTGACGCGAGCGGAGGAATCCGCGGCACTCAGCGTCGCGAGCGCGTGCGCTGTCCGCGACGCGCTGCTGCGGACCGTGAGCGTCGTCCGCGCCGTGCCGCCGCCGAACGGGCCTGCCTGGCGAGAGCCGGCCTCGATGCGGCGCGTCGCCCTTCTCGCCGGAGCGCACGGCTGGTGGCCCGGGACCGCCGCTTCGAGGGAGACCTGGGCTTCCGCTTCTTCTGGCCGACCTCGTAAGCCCGCTGCGCCGAGCGGCGGGTGCGCCGGCTGGTCGAGCCCTTGCGTGGCGGCTTCAGCGGGACTCCCGCGCGACGGGCTTTCGACAGTCCGATGGCGATGGCCTGCTTCGTCGAACGCGCGCCGTGCTTCCCCTCGCGAATGTGGTCCATCTCTTCGTGGACGAACTCTCCGGCGGCCGTCGTGGGGCTCTTCCCCTCACGGAGGTCCTCCTTCGCCTTCTCCACGGTCCTCTTCTCGGGCATCTCGAGCACCTCCTCGCAGGAGGGTGGGGGTCGTCCTCCCCGACAGCAAGGGTCGGGAGCGCCGACCGTTCCAGGCAGGCACCCGTCCGCCCGGCGGGGTGCAGTGCCCGACGGTCCTCCGGGCGCGGGGCGGTCGGAGGTCAGCGAGTCGCGATCCCCAGCGTCGAGACGGGTAGAGTCGGCGCCTCACGAGCGGCCCGGGCCGCTCCGAGGAGGACACATGGCACTCGAGTACGCGTTCGAGATGGCTGCCTCCAGCATTCGCTTCGGGCGAGGCGTGACCCGCGAGATCGGGATGGACCTGGCGGAGATGCAGGTCCAGAAGGTGATGGTCCTGACCGATTCTCGGCTCGCGAGGCTGCAGCCGGTGGACACCGTGCTCCAGAGCCTCCGGGACAATCGCATCACCCACGCGCTCTTCGACCGGGTCCGCGTCGAGCCAACCGACGTCTCGTTCCGCGAGGCGATCACCTTCGCCACCGAGGGCGGATTCGACGCCTTCGTGGCCGTGGGCGGGGGCTCGACCATCGACACGGCGAAGGCGGCGGACCTGTACGCCACCCATCCGGCCGACTTCCTCGACTACGTCAACGCGCCGATCGGGAAGGGAAAGCCGGTCCCCGGTCCGCTCAAGCCGCTGATCGCGGTTCCCACCACCGCCGGGACGGGGAGCGAGACGACCGGGGTCGCGATCTTCGACTACACGCCGCTCCACGCGAAGACCGGCATCGCGCACCGGCGACTGAAGCCTTTGCTGGGAATCCTCGACCCGGAGAACACCCGGAGCATGCCGCCGCAGGTCGCGGCGACGAGCGGATTCGACGTCCTGAGCCACGCCATCGAGTCGTTCACCGCGCTGCCCTTCCACCAGCGTCCGCGCCCGGACCGCCCCATCGTGCGCCCCGCCTACCAGGGCTCGAACCCGATCAGCGACGTTTGGTCGCTGGAGGCGATGCGCTGGGTGTCGAAGTACTTCGTCCGCGCGGTGGAGAACCCGGACGACGACGAGGCGCGGGAGAAGATGCAGCTGGCCGCCGCGTTCGCCGGGGTCGGCTTCGGGAACGCGGGCGTGCACCTGCCGCACGGGATGTCCTATCCGGTCTCGGGCATGGTGAAGGACTTCCATCCCGAGGGATTCCCGGTGGACCACCCGATCGTGCCGCACGGGATGTCTGTCATCCTCAACGCGCCGGCGGTCTTCCGGTTCACGGCGCAGGCCTGTCCGGACCGTCACCTCGTCGCGGCGGAGATCCTCGGCGCGGACGTCTCGCGGGCGAAGCCGGAGGACGCGGGGAAGATCCTCTCCGATCGGCTGGTCGGCGTGATGCAGCGGCTCAAGATGCCGAACGGGCTGAGCTCGGTCGGGTACGTGAAGTCGGACATCCCCGCGCTGGTGCAGGGGACGCTGCCGCAGGCGCGGGTGACGAAGCTCTCACCGCGGCCAGTGACGGAGACGGATCTCACGCACCTGTTCGAGGCAGCGCTCCACGGATGGTGACGCAACGTCGATGAGCGATCGACGCACGGTCACGTTTCACAACGAGAGCTTCAACACCCGGACCCCGCGGCCGTACTTCATCAACGCTGGCTGCTTCGGGGATGACGTGCTCGACTGGCTCGGGGTGGCCCTCGGAGCCAGCGGCGCGCGGGTCGTCGGCAAGCCCGAGCAGGAAGACTTCGGCTGGTACCTGCGGTTCGAGCATGGCCGGGTCGAGTACTCCTTCGTGATCGGCTACAGGCCGGCGGCCCCGGACGAAGCGGCCGGCGGTCGGTGGATCGGGACGCTCGAGCGCTCGAGAGGTCTGCTCGGATCGATCGTCGGACTTCGTCGGGTGGGCGTCGGGCGAGACGCGCTGTTGCTGCTCCACCAGCAGCTGTCCCGCATGCCCGACGTGAGCGGGATTCTCTGGCACGATGAAACCGAGTTCCACCGAGGCATCGAGGACCGAGCCGCCGCCACGCCCTCGTGAGCGGTGGGGTCAGCCCCAGGGAGCCTGGATCCGCCGTCCCGGACGGAGCTCCTCCGGACGGTAGAGCGTCGACCGCCACACGAGGCCGCCCCGGACCTTCGCGAGCACCGCGGCCCGGAGCAGCAGCACCGTGTTCACGATCACGCCCAGTGGCGAGAGGAAGGCGGACAGGGCTCGCTGGCAGGCGAACCGGCACATCCACAGCGTGCTCCCGACGAGGAGGCTCGCCCCGAGGAGCCCCAGCCATCGAGCCGCGAGGTCTGGTGCGAAGAGGGCGGTCGCGAACGGGCCCAGCTCGAGCGCGGTGAGAGTCCCCGTCCAGCACACCGCGGGCCAGAGCCGGAAGTCGAAGAGGGCCGCGCCCTTCTCCGAGCCCCGCGCAAGCTCGGCCAGCGAGCGGTACCAGTGCATGAGCACCAGCCCACGCCCATTCACCACCGCGCTCCGCGCGCCCGAGGCTTTGAGCATCTGCCCCAGCGCCATGTCGTCCACCACCTCGAGCTTCAGGAATTCGATGCCCGGGCTCCGCTCGAGGGCCGGGCGACGGACGAGCCCGAAGGCTCCGACGCTCCCGCCGACCCTCGAGCGCGGGTCGGCCACCAGCCACACCCGGCCCAGGATGAGGCCGGTGCGCGCGAAGGAGGCCACCGCCGCGTCGACCAGCCAGGTCGCCGGGCGGAGCTGCGGGAGGATCGACAGATGGTCGAGTCGGTTCGCCTCGGCGAAGCGCACCGCGCGCTCGAGCGTGCCCGGAGCGAGGTGCACGTCGGCGTCGCTGAAGAGCAGCCATTCGCCGGTCGCAAGGCGCATGCCTTCGTTCATCGCGTTCAGCTTCCCCAGCCAGCCCGGCGGCAACGACGTCAGGTGGAGCGGCCGGACCCGGGGATCCGCGGCGGCGATGGCGTCGACGACCGCGCCGGTCCCGTCGGTCGAGCGATCGTCGATCAGCACCACCTCCAGCGCCGGATAGCCGTCGTCCAGGCGGCTCCGGATGGCCGGGCCGAGCGTCTGCTCCTCGTTCCGGGCGGGGACGATCAGCGACACGCGCGGCCACCGCTCCGGGGCAGGGGAGCGGTCCTCGAGGAGCACCGGAACCCCGCGCACGACGAGGGCGGTCCCCCACAGGGAGGCGATGGAGTAGGCGAGCCCGACGATCGCCACCAGCACCCAGCAGATCTCCGTGGCCGTCATCCGTTCGAGGCTCCGCGCCGGGGCCGCGGGTCGTGCCTCACCCCTGTTCGGAACCCGGCCGCTGCCGCCGTTGCATCGAGAGTGGCACGCGTCCACCTGCCGGTCACGGCTCCAGACCGTCGGCCCGCCGCTGGAGGCCCCCGCGGCGCGGTGGGGCGAGGTACCTCTTCCTCCGGGAGGGAAATCGAATGGCACCTCGCAGCTCGCGCGTCGTGTCCGCGGCTCTGGTCATCGGAGCGATCGCCGCGGTCACGGAGATGGTCCCGGTCTTTCCCATCCAGGCGGCGCTGGGCGTGTCCCCCCGGCTCGTCCTCCAGTCGATCGCCAGCGGCGTCATGGGCAAGGCGGCGTACTCGGGCGGAGCCGCCACGGTCCTGCTGGGGATCGCCTTTCATCTCCTGATCTCGTTCGTCGCCGCGCTCCTCTACGTCATCGCCGCCGAGCGCTGGGCTGGCCTGCGGCGCCATCCCTGGCTCGCCGGGATCGCCTACGGCATGGTCGTGTTCGCCGTGATGCGCTGGATCGTGGTGCCTCTCTCGGCGGTGGCCTATCGCCAGTCGACCGACTGGAGCATGTTCGCCATCAGCCTGACGGTCCACATCCTGGGCTTCGGCATCCCGGTCGCGCTGCTGGACCGCTGGCTGGCCAGGGCGAGCGCTCGGCGCGAGGCGGATCTCACGCCGACGGCGACCGCGGTCTCCTGACCTACTTCGAGTCCTCGGTCTTCCCGGTCACCTTGCGCCAGGCCCAGCGGAGCGGGTCGAAGAACTCGTCGACCACGCGCTCCTTGAGCGGGATGATCGCGTTGTCGGTGATCCGGATGTTCTCCGGGCAGACCTCGGTGCAGCACTTGGTGATGTTGCACATCCCGAGGCCCATCTTTTCCTTCAGGAGCTGGCGCCGGTCGTTGGTGTCCAGCGGGTGCATCTCCAGCGCCGCGTAGCGCACGAAGAACCGGGGGCCGGCGAAGTGCGCCTTGTTCTCCGAGTGGTCACGGATGACGTGGCAGACGTTCTGGCAGAGGAAGCACTCGATGCACTTGTGGAACTCCTGAACCCGGTCGATGTCCTCCTGCATCATCCGGTACTTCCCGTCCGGTCCCTTTGGTCCGGGCTTGAAGGCCGGGACCTTCTTCGCCATCTCGAAGTTGAAGGAGACGTCGGTGACGAGGTCGCGCAGCACCGGGAAGGTCTTCATCGGCGCCACGGTGATCGGCGCCTCGGTGTCGAGCGAGCTCATCCGCGTCATGCACATGAGCCGTGGCTTGCCGTTGACCTCCGCGCTGCAGGAGCCGCACTTCCCGGCCTTGCAGTTCCAGCGCACCGCGAGGTCGCCGGCCTGGGTGGCCTGGAGCACGTGGAGCACGTCGAGGAGGACCATGCCCTCCTCCCAGGGAACGTCGTAGTCCTCGAGCTTTCCGCCCGACGCGTCACCTCTCCAGATGCGGAGCTTCGCCACCCGGGCCATCGTCACCCCTCGAGCAGAGCCTTGAGCTCCGCCGGCATCTCGGAAATGGGCTCGGCGGACACCGACAGCGCCTCGCCCCGCTTGCGCACCACCATGTTCACCTTGGCGAAGGCCGGATCCGGCTTCGGGAAGTCGTCGCGGGCGTGTCCACCGCGACTCTCCTTCCGGGCGATCGCCGCCCGGGCCACCGCCTCGGCGCAGACCAGGAGCGAGCGGAGGTCGAGCGCGAGGTGCCAGCCCGGGTTGAACTGGCGATGTCCCTCGACGCGGACGCGCTTCAGCCGGGCCCGGAGCTCGCCGATCTTCTCCACCGCACGCTGCAGCTCTCGCTCGACGCGGATGATGCCCACGTCCGACTGCATCGTCTTCTGCAGCTCGTGGTGGAGCGTGTACGGGTTCTCGTTGCCTCCCGGGTCGAACGGAACCACCGCGTCGCGCGCCAGGGCGTCCAGACGTCCTCCGTCGACGCTGGCCGTCCCGGTCAGCTTCCGTGCGTAGTCGGCGGCGGCCAGGCCGGCCCGCCTCCCGAAGACCAGAAGATCGGAGAGCGAGTTGCCCCCCAGCCGGTTCGCGCCATGCAGCCCACCGGCGACCTCGCCCGCGGCGAAGAGCCCCGGGACGGCCGTCGCCGAGCCTTCTCCATCCACCCGGACCCCGCCGTTCATGTAGTGGGCGGTGGGGCCGACCTCCATCGGTGTGGTGGTGATGTCGACGTCCGCCAGCTCCTTGAACTGGTGGTACATCGACGGCAGGCGCCGCTTGATGGTCTCGGCGTCGCGCCGGGTGGCGATGTCGAGGAAGACGCCGCCGTGGGGGCTTCCGCGCCCCGCCTTCACCTCGGCGTTGATTGCCCGCGCGACCTCGTCCCGCGGGAGCAGCTCGGGCGGGCGGCGGTTGTTCTTCTTGTCCGTGTACCAGCGGTCCGCCTCGGCCTCCGAGTCCGCCGTCTCCTTCCGGAAGAACTCCGGGATGTAGTCGAACATGAAGCGACGACCGGTCGAATTCCGCAGCACGCCGCCGTCGCCGCGCACGCCCTCGGTGACGAGGATCCCGCGGACGCTGTGCGGCCAGACCATCCCGGTGGGGTGGAACTGGTAGCACTCCATGTCGATCAGGTCCGCCCCGGCCTCCATGGACATGGCCACGCCGTCACCGGTGTACTCCCAGGAGTTCGAGGTGAACTCCCAGGCCTTCCCGATGCCGCCGGTGGCCATCACCACCGCCTTGGACTTGAAGACCACGAACTTCCCGGTCTCGCGCCAGTAGCCGAAGGCGCCGCACACCCGCTCGCCGTCCTTCAGGAGGCTGACCAGCGTGCACTCCATGTAGACGGTGATCCCCTTGTGCACCGCGTGCTGCTGGAGCGTGCGGATCATCTCCAGGCCGGTCCGGTCGCCCACGTGCGCCAGCCGCGCGTACCGGTGGCCTCCGAAGTCGCGCTGGAGGATGAGCCCGTCCTTCGTGCGGTCGAAGAGCGCGCCCCACTCCTCGAGCTCCAGCACCCGCTCCGGCGCCTCCTGGGCGTGGAGCTGCGCCATTCGCCAGTTGTTGAGGAGCTTTCCCCCGCGCATCGTGTCGCGGAAGTGCACCTTCCAGTTGTCCTCGGGCCAGACGTTTCCCATCGCCGCGGCGATGCCGCCCTCGGCCATCACCGTGTGCGCCTTCCCGAGGAGCGACTTGCAGATCAGCGCTGTGTTGGCGCCCTGGGCAGAGGCCTCGATCGCCGCGCGCAGGCCCGCTCCTCCAGCGCCGACGACGATGACGTCGTGCTCGTGCGTCTCGTATTCGGCCATCAGAAGAGCCTCAGGTCCCGGAGTGTGCCCATCGCGACGAGCCGAACGTAGAGGTCGGTCAGCGCGACCCCGAAGAGGCTCACCCAGGCGATCTGGGCGTGCCAGGCGTTGAGGACGGAGAGCCGTTGCCACAACCGGTAGCGGGTGGGGTGCTTCGAGAACTTGTCGAGCCCCCCGCCGCAGACGTGCCGGCAGGAGTGACAGGAGAGCGTGTAGAGCGTGAGGAGCGTGGAGTTGACGATGAGGATCAGCGTCCCCACCCCCATCCCGAAGCCGTCGGGAAAGCGGAAGGCCCGGATCGCGTCCCACCAGAGGAAGAAGAGGATGGGGATCGAGGCGTAGAAGAAGTAGCGGTGGATGTTCTGGAGGATGAGCGGGAAGCGGCTCTCACCGAAGTACTTCGACCGCGCGTCCGGAACCGCGCAGGCGGGCGGCGCCCAGACGAAGGCCCGGTAGTACGCCTTGCGGTAGTAGTAGCAGGTCAGCCGGAATCCTCCCGGCGCCCAGAGGATGAGGATCGCCGGCGACCACTTCCACCAGTCCCCGAACAGCGTCACGTCGGAGTGCGCGCAGTTCGCGCTCAGGCAGGGCGAGTAGAACGGCGAGAGGTACGGGTTCGCGTAGTAGTACGCGTTCTGCAGGCCCGCCCAGGTGGCGTAGATGACGAACGCGCCGAGCACGGCGCACGTGATGACCGGCTTCACCCACCAGGCGTCGACCCGCAGAGGCGCACGCGTGAGCGAGTTGGACGGCGCCTGCGGTGCGACGGCCGACATCCAGACCTCCATCAAGGGGGCCGGAGCCCGCGGGTGCGCGAAAGTCTCCGGGGCCGACCCCGGGGGTGTCAAGGAATGAAGGAGGCCCGTCCGGGAGCGGCTACTCGAGGCGCAGCTCGCTCCGCTCGTCGTACTCGCTCGCAGGTCGGAGATGTGAGTTCTCCATCAGCACCCGCGCGCACGTGTTCCAGCGAAGGATGGCGTCGTCGTTCCCCGCCGGCCGCAGGGCCTCGGCCTGCGCGTACCAGCGCATAGCGCGGGCGAAGCCGTCGTACGCCTCCTCGGGGCCGAGCGGCGCGCCGGACTCGAGCTTGAACCGCGCCAGACGCTCCTCGACGATGCCGGTGTAGTAGCAGCGGTCGTACTCGGACGTGAGCTGCTCGAGGAGCGCGCGCGCCCGCCAGACGTCGGGCCGGTGGCTGGTCCGGAAGCTGTCGGTGATGGCGAGCAGGTAGAGGGTGATCGCCTGCTGGTTGCCGGGCTGCGTGCGGAGCACGTCCTGGCAGATGCTCTCCGCCTGTTCGGGCTCGTTGAGGAGCCGATAGCGCTCCGCCTTGGCGAGCGCCGCCGGGATGGCCTCGGCGCGCAACGGCTTGAGCTCGAACACGTGCGCCTCCTCGCGGTGAGGGAGTGCCTCGGTTCTTAGCACGCCATGACGGGGCGTCGCCGGGCCCCAGCTCTCGTTCCGCCCTCACGGCACGCCGCTCGCCTCATGGGCCTGCGTGCGTGGGGTTTCCCCCTCGGGAGACGACGCCCCGCGTCGTCGCGGACCGGTGCGACCGCTACGGACGCGGACTGGTGCCGAGCTCGGACAGGAGCTGGGCCCGCACGTCGCGGAGCAGCCGGAGCACCGTGGCCTCGGCGATCCGGTGGCCCGCGGCCGAGTCGAGGGCGCTTCCGACGGTGCCCAGCGGCGGCTGGTAGTGCCCGTCGAGGTCGAGCTGCGTCTCTTCCGGGGAGAGCGGGTAGGCGCTGAGGCTGGCCTCCATCGTCGGGAAGAAGCCGGCCGCCTGGCTCGCTTCCCAGGTGAAGTCGAGACGGGTTCGAGGATCGCCGGTGGCGCTCGTCTCGTCGGTGATGCGCTTCACCCGGAGCTGGACGTTCACCCCGATCTCCAGCGGTCCCACCTCCAGACGCAGGGTGGCGACCAGGTCGCGAGCACGTTCGTTCAGGGTGGCCGTTGCGTGGGAGAAGATCGCGACGCCGTCCGAGTGCAGGAGATCGCGAACGCGCCCGTACTGAACGGGCACGTAGTCATAGCAACGCACCGTGCGTCCCTCGGACATGGAGGGCTGCATAGCACGCGGTCGACCCGTGGTCAGGCTGGGCGTCTCACCCGCCGGTAGATGAACAGCACGATGAGGGCGCCGATGATGCTCCCCACGATGCCCGATGGCTCGAACGGATTGTCCGTGCCGCGGTGGAACAGCATGGCGGCCAGGAACCCGCCGACGAACGAGCCAACGATGCCCAGCAGAATCGTGGCGAGCCAGCCCATCGGGTCTGCCCCGGGCATGATGGCCCGGGCGATGAGTCCGGCGATGAGACCCACGACGATCATCGAGATGATTCCCATGACCCTGTGACCTCCTTTGAGAGCCCGTCCCCCAGCGGTGCGCACGCTGCCGCCATCCCGGCCGCCGCGCAATTGCAAGGGACGACCTGTCGAAAGGAAGACGGTCAGCCCCAGCGGATCTCCACACGGTCGCGGACCCCGGCGTCGAGCGCCCTTCGTGCGTCACCTCGGTGCACCGCGATCTCCACGAAGCCCTGGCTCCCCACGAGGGCGAGCGCCTCGCCCGCGGGAACGTCGCCGTAGGTCCGGCGACCGGTGAGCGTGCGGCCGCCGATCGACGCCGTCCACGGGCCGCGGTCGGCCAGGACCGTCCCCGGCACGTTGGAGATGAGGTTTCCGAAGCGGTCGATTGCCTGGACGATCCCGTATGCGCCGCCGGGAACCAGCT